>SXUH01000388.1 GCA_005791855.1 Bdellovibrionales bacterium | reverse complement strand
GCAGCTCGAGTAGATCACGTGGCCCGGGAGTTGGTCCAGGATCAGCTGCGCCGAAGCCCCGAGGCCCTTCCGGGGAGGATTCACCAGGACGACCTCCGGAGCGAAGGTCCGGAGCTCCGTCCCGACGTCCTTCGCGTCCGCGCACTTGAACTCGAGGTGCGTGTGCCCTAGCTTCTCTGCAGTCTGGGTAGCCTTGAAGACGGCGTCGGCGTTGATCTCGATCCCCAGCCCCTCCTCGATGGAGGGAGCCGCGAAGAAGCTGAAGGCCCCTTGGCCGCAGAAGAGCTCGGCGAACTTCAACTTCCCGAGCTCCCGCACCCAGCTGGCCGCCGTCCGGTAGAGTTCCAGCGCCACCGCCTGATTGGTCTGCACGAACCCTCGGGGGCCGAGGGTGAAGCTCACGTCTCCGATCCGGTGCTCGATGGTCTCCTGGGCGCTGAGGATGATCTCCTCTTCGCCTTCGAGGATCGCGTGGGGAACGGGCTGGATGTTGGCCGAGACGCACTTGAGCCCCGGGTGCTTCCGGGAGAGCGTCGGCGCGTGCTTCCGGATCCGATCCAGGGCCTCCTTCGACCGCAGGACGAACCGCAGGTAGAGCTCGGAGCTTCCTTCGGAGTAGAAGACGATGAGGCCCTTGAGCTCCCCGGTCCGCGTGGCGATCCGGTACGGCTCGAGCTTCGCCTCGGTGACGAAGGCCTTGAGCGAGTGGAGCAGGGAATTCATCTCGGGGAAGTGCAGGGGGCAGTCGAGGAGCTCCCGTCCGGCGTCGAGGTCGCCCTCGCCCCAGAGGCCGAGCACCGGCGCCGCCACGGTTCCGGTCACCACCAGCTTCGCCTTATTCCGAAACGTATTAGTCCGGGATCGCACCGTCGGCAGGAGCGGTGGAACCGCGAGCGGGGCGAGGGCCCCCCGGAGCTCGGATTCCTTGAGCTCGAGCTGCCGACCGTACTCCGTGGAAATAAGTTCGCAGGAGCCGCAGGTCCCCCGATTAAAATAACCGCAAAAGGTCTTCATGCCCTATACTATACCTAAGATTCAGGACCAAAGACAGTGAAGAGACCGAAGCTTAAAAAACACCAGATCGTTTTCCTAGGGATCGTCCTGATCCTCTGCCTGCCCGTCTACCTGTTCTTCTCCCACGACGTCTCCGTGCTGAAGGACCGCTACCCGCACGACGTGGATAAGAAGGCGTACTTCCCCGTCTACGAGTTCAGGAAAGAGGTCCCGCGGAACTGGACCCGGCTCAAGCGGATCTCCACCTACGCCCGCTGGGCGATCATCCTCTCGGAGGACTGGGGCTTCTACCAGCACCAGGGGATCGACGTCGAGCAGGTGAAGATCGCGCTGAACGAGATGGCCAGCGACAAGCGCTACCGGGGGGCGAGCACCATCACCCAGCAGATGGTGAAGAACGTCTTCCTCACCCAGAGCCGCACCCTCTGGCGTAAGCTCAACGAGATCATCCTCGCGCGGAAGGTGGAGCGGGCCATCGGCAAGGACCGGATCCTCGAGGTCTACCTCAACTGCATCGAGATGGGCCCGAACATCTTCGGGATCACCCAGGCGGCCCGGCACTACTTCCAGAAGCATCCCTCGGAGCTGCGCCCCCGGGAGGCGGCCTTCATCGCCATGCTCCTGCCGAGCCCGAAGCGCTACTACAGCTCCTTCAAGGCGAAGAAGCTCACTCCCTTCGCCCTCTCCCGGGTGAACGCCATCCTGATCAAGATGCGGATGGCCCACATCCTCACCCCGGAGGAGTACGAGGTCGCCAAGCGGGAGCGCTACGCCTGGGAGAAGTACGATAGCATCCCGGAGGACCTGCCATCGGAGATCATGGAAGACATGCTCGGAGGGACGCCGGAGGACCTGCCCGAAGAGGGTGCGCCGGAGGTCTCAGATGAGGTGTCGCAGGCACTCGAAAGCGACCGTGGTGACAACGTTCGAGAGGTTGAGGGAGCGGACGTGGTCCGAGAACATCGGTAGGCGGTAGAACTGGGAACCGTACTCTGTTTCAAGCCTGGAGGGGAAGCCCCTCGTCTCTCCGCCGAAGATCAGGTAGCAGTCCTCCGAGTACCCGGCGTCGTAGTGGAGCCGGGGTCCGGTGTTCTCGAAGAAGAGGAGCTTCTCCCGCGGGGGCTTCTCCCGGAGGAGGAAGTCCTCCCAGGAGTCGAACTCCCGGAGCCTCACGTGCTTCCAGTAGTCCAGGCCCGCCCGGCGCACGGCCTTCTCGTCGATCTCGAAGCCGTAGGGCTTGACGAGGAGGAGCTCGGTGTTCAGGGCCACGCAGGTGCGCCCGATGCTCCCGGTGTTCCCGGGGATCTCGGGCGCGAGGAGGACGATCTTGAAGCGAGGCCTACTTTCCATTCATCAGAAGATGCGTGAGCGTCCGGACGATGAGGCCCGAGGCTCCGTGGGACGAGCAGTACGGCAGGTGCGACTGGCCCTCCACCACGCCGGCGATGTCGAGGTGTGCCCACTTGATGTCGTTCTTGATGAACTCCTCGAGGAAGGCGGCGCCGATGGCCGTGCCCGCGCGCATCGGCGTTCCGATGTTCTTGAGGTCCGCGACCTTCGACTTGATGTCCTGGCGCCACTCCTGGATGATCGGGAGCTGCCACATGTACTCGTCCTGCGCGTTCGCCGCGCCGATGAGTTCGTTGATGAACTTCTGATCGTTCCCGAGGACCGCGCAGACCTGGTTGCCGAGGGCGACGAGGCAG
>SXUH01000387.1 GCA_005791855.1 Bdellovibrionales bacterium | reverse complement strand
GCCGCTCTCCCAGCTGAGCTACACCCCCATCCGATAAATCGCGAGAAGCCAATTTAGTGGATTCAAGCTTTATCTGTCAATGAGAAAAGAGCTACTGTTTGTTTTCTTTTTTTACAAATTCATCGAGCGTTTTCTGAGGTGGTGGTACGACAAAAAACTTTGAATTTGATTAATGATTTCGATTCGTCTTTAGAAGAAATCTGAAACTTTTGCTACAAATGAATGTAATACAACTCGATGCAAAAAGAAAGGGCCTTTTTCAGGCCCTTCATTTTATTCTTGTGGTGTATTTTTGGGGAATGGTTTGGGGCTAAAATCGTGTCCGAACTCCTGAACCAGTTTCCTGACGGCCCTGATCTGTCGTTTCGGATCGTCATCCAGTACCCCTTGAACCGCAGGGATGAGGTTTCCGCTTCCGTCGTCCCAGAACGCTGGCATCGAAGTATACGGGAGGAAGGACTGCGGATTCGAAATCCAAGCTTCCATCCACGTTGTTCGCAGCCTCTTCTTCGCGTAGTGGAGATCCGGCGCCTGCGGATCATCCTTCGTGAAGCCGAGTGTGTGGCAAGTGGTACAGGCGAGCTCGTTCCAGATCTTCTGAGCGGCTTCTCTCTCCCCTGGCTCCCAGGAGATCTTCACGTCACCCTCGAACGTCGCCTGGTTCGCCCCGGCCTGGAAGCCCATGACGAGCTTGTTTAGTTCTTCGGTGGTGAACGGGAACGTCGGCATTCGCACCTTCACGTACGTGCGAATCGGATGAACGTTTCTTAGGAAGTCGTAGAGCCAATCTGTCTGGACGCGGTGGCCTTGCTTCACGAGGTACGGTGGACCGAAGTTCTGGTCGTCGAAGGCTTCGGAAAGTTTCCCGCCCATGCCGTCGATCTTGTGGCAGCCGTAGCAGTTGTACTTGTTGGCGACCTTCATCCCCTCTTCGTAGATCTTCTCGTTGGCGTCGAGGTTCTTCTGGCCCATCATCGGAACCTTGTCGGAAACCTGGCCGAGGATCACCCCCACCATGGCTTCAACTTCCTGGTCGTTGAGGTAGAAGTTCGGCATTTTGTTGAGGTCCTTGAAGAGCTTCGGCACGCCGACGTCCCAGATCCGCGGGTTCTTCAAGTGCTGCGTGAGCCAGCCCTGTCTGGTGTGCGGAACGTGGTGCTGCTGTCCGAAGCCGAACTGTTCGACCGGCTTGGAGCCTTCTTTCGTGAGCTCCGGACCGATCTGCGGCAGGTCGCCTTCGAAGCCATTGATGTCGTGGCAGGAGTAGCAGCCGTACTTGTTGATCGAGCGTTTTCCGAGCTCGTGGGTCCGCTCTTCCTGAGTCATCTTGGCGAGCTTCGCCTTCGCGGCTTCGACGGTTTCGAAGGCCGAGAAGTAGTCTTCCACGAGGATCTTGTCCCGGATGTCCGGCTCGAGGGACGGGAACTTGAGGGATTCGAATTCCTTATTCTTGAAGCTCAGGAGGTAGCTTGCGATGTCGTTCGCCTCCTGGTCGCTCAGGCGGAAGGAAGGCATGATGGTCGTTTCGTCGTAGTGGGACGGCAGCTTCAGCCAGGAGACGAGCCAGTCCGGGTCGACCTTCGAACCGAGGTTCGTGAGGTAGGTCCCCTTTCTGTTTCCGACCTTGTTCCACTTCTCGTCGATCCCCTCGACCATGTGGCAGCCGACGCAGCCGATGGTTTCGATGAGCTCTTTTCCGCGCTCGGTGCTTCCACCGCTGTACCGCTGGAGCGGCTTGTACTGCTTGGCGGTCTTCACGACGTATTCGGCGATGGCGTTTACTTCCGTGAGGTTCCGGCGGCGGAACTCCGGAGCGGAGTTGTTCGGTTGATCGAAGAACTGTGGCATCTTGGACTTCGGGTTGAAGGACTTCGGAGCCCAGATCCAGTTCTTGATCCACTCTTTTGATGGGACCTTCGAGATGACCTTCCGGAGAGACGGACCTGGTTTATCTAAGTGCTGCCAGCCTTCGATCTTGTGGCAGGCGTAGCAGCCGTACTGCTGAACGAGGGCCCGGCCGTTGTTAAGCTTGTCCGCCATCGGAAGCTTCTCGACTCCCTGGTGGCACTTGATACACATCCCTTCGGTGTGCTGGAGCGGGAGCATGGCCTGGGGAACCTTGTGCGGTTCGTGCCAGTGGTACTTCTCCTTCCATTCTTTTTCCTGCTGGGCGTTCTGTGGAATGTGGGCCGGGGAGTTGAAGTCGTTCACCCGGTCGCCGACCCCTCCGTGACAGGAGGTACAGCCGAAGTCCTTCGCCGGGTGGGCGGAGTTGACGCCGACCGCGAGCTCGTTGACCTTCGGGTGAGTCTTGTACGGGTTCTGCTGGTCTTCGTATCCTGGCTTGTCGATGAAGACGTGGCAGGTGGTACAACGGTCGATCTTCGGGACCTGCTGGAAGTAGCGATCGTCGGTGACGTTCTTTACTACGTACTGACGGATCTTCACCGTGGGGTCGAGGTAGTCGATGAACGGTGCGTTCCGGAGAGCCCAGATGGGATTTTTTTCGGTTGAAGACATCGCGGTCAGCATCCGTTCTCTGTCCCCGACCATGTCCTTGAGCTCTTTCTCTGCGGCGGTCTGCTTCGCCTGGATCTGCTTGATCTGTTCCTGGAACTTAGCTTCCTGGGCCTGGAGGCCCTTCAGCCGGTCCTTCCCTTCGATTTCCTTCTTCTTGTAGTCGTTGAACTCGACCTGGAGCTTCTTCGCCTCGTCCATGTGCTTTTCCACGAGGGCGTGCTCGTACTTGAACTGGTACGCAGCGGCCTGGGATCCGTTCACGCCGTTGATCATGTTCTGGACGTAGATCTTTCTCTGGATCTCGGCGATCTCTTCGTTGGCCTTCTCGAGGTCGCCCTTCCGGGCCTCCACGTCTTTCTCGGCGGCGGCGATCTTCGCTTTTACTTCCTTGAGCTTCTTCCCGTCGATGGACCCGTCGATCTCCTTGATCTTCGACTGGATCTTCTTCCTCTCGATGTCCAGGGCCTTGACCTGGACGGCCTTCCACGGTCGGATGTAATCGTCGAAGATCATCCAGATGGTGACTAAGAGAAAGACTACGGAGATGACAGCAAAGAACTTATTCAGAGCTTTGGTGTCATAGGCCATTCCAGGTTCACGTTTCATTGATCGCTGCCTTATCTAAAAATCGATTAGAGGTTTAATTCGAATTCCGGCATGGCCAGAATGTACTTCAAGTTGAAGAACCATCGGAGATACATCTTGATCGGGAGGCTCATCATGCTCAGGAGCAGGAAGATTAGGATGTAGTAGCGGATCGCCCCGAGGCTCTTCAGGTACCGGTGGCCCCACTTCTTCGTGATGAGGGGGACGATCCCGACCATGTAGGCGAAGGTCGCGATCAGGCCGAAGATCTCCCTGAGGAGAATGTTCTTCGGGAGCCCGACGTTGAAGAGCTTGATCCAGATGATCTCCGAGAGGTTGATGTTGTTCTCGGCGACGACTTTATGGGCGTCCCAGTACTCGAATGGTCCGTAGAACGTCCAGTTCGGGCCCCGGAGGAACGTTCCGACCTGGATGAGGAACACCCAGAGAGCGAGCCAGCCGAAGAGGAACGCGGTGATCGCGAACTTCCGTTCTTTAAACGTGTAGTAGCCGTTTCCTTTCGGGTTCATGTCGATGAACGGGAGGGCGATGAGGCCCACGAGGATCAGCCCAGGGAGGACCACACCGGCCATCCACGGGTCGAAGTACACGAGCATTTCCTGGAGGCCAAGGAAGTACCAGGGGGCCTTCGCCGGGTTCGGTGCCCAGGTCGGGTTGGCTGGTTCTTCGAGAGGGGCTTTGAAGAAGATCGCCCAGACCACGAGGAAGATCGTACAGAGGATTCCGCAGAAGAGTTCGGTGTAGACGAGGTTAGGCCAGGCCCAGACCTTCTCCCGGTTCTCCGGCGTTCCTTCGATCGGCGGCTCGCCGGCGGCGATGCGGATGTCGTTCTGGTTTCCCTTGTAGAGGGCGAACCAGGTGGACCAGAACACGAGGGCGTTCAGGATGATGATCGGGATGTTATCCGGAAGCGAGATGATGGAGAAGAAGATTGGATCCGCGACCATCCAGCCGAAGATGAGGAGGGTCCCGATGAGGAGGGCCCAGCCGAACTTCTTCGTTCCCACGATGTCGATGCGCTTGAGCGCGATCCAGAATAAAACGAGAAAGCCCGTGAATGAGTACACAGGCGAGGAAAGAAAGTTAATCGCTTCCTTAATCATATTTTTCCCTTGTCCTTCCTAAAGTGGAGCCGAGATTCCGCCGTCTTTACGAACACGCCAGAAGTGCACTGCGATCAGGATCGCAACGACCAGTGGGATGAATACGCAGTGGAGGATGTAGAAGCGAAGCAGAGCTGCCTCGCCAACGAACCGGCCACCAAGAAGCTGGAAACGTACGTCGTTTTTATCAGAAACCATGACGAAATCGCCGATCTTCGCAAGGGCCGCACCGGGGCCACCGTTTCCGAGGAACGGGGTGGCCTTCGCCATGTTCGATCCCACGGTGATCGCCCAGATGGCGAGCTGGTCCCACGGGAGGAGGTAGCCGGTGAAGGAAAGGAGGAGGGTGAGCACGAGGAGGATCACGCCGACGCCCCAGTTGAACTCGCGAGGTGGCTTGTAGGAACCGGTCATGAACACGCGGAACATGTGGATCCACACGGTGATCACCATCAAGTGAGCGCCCCAGCGGTGGAGCTCGCGCATGATCCCGAGGGGCACGTGCTCGCGCAGACCGATGATGTCGGTGAACGCGTACTCAGCGGTCGGACGGTAGTAGAACATGAGGAGGACGCCGGTGACGGTGAGGGCGAGGAACACGAAGAACGTGAGGCCACCCATGCACCAAGTGTAGCCGAGCTGGACGCCGGACTTCTTCAGCTTGATCGGATGCAGGTGGAGGAAGACGTTCCCGGCGACGACGGCCGCTCTGTTCCGGGCGTTGTTCGGGGGACCGTGGCGGAAGATGGCTTTCCAGACTTGTGTGTTGGCAACTTTTTTCGCAAAACCTTCTGACATATGTTTCCTCTATACTTCGATGAATGCGTCGGTGTTGTTCCACTCACCTTTTTCGTAACGGAACACTTTTGTTTTATCGACGATGATCTTCCCTTCGGCGTCTCGGGAAATTTTGAATCTCTCTAGTGGGCGTGGAGCCGGGCCTTCGAAGTTGATCCCGTTCGGGTAGTACCCGGATCCGTGGCACGGACACTTGAACTTACTCTCCGCCGGGAGCCAGGTCGGGATGCAGCCGAGGTGGGTGCAGATGTTTGACATCGCTACGAGGCGGCCATCTTTCTTGTAGATCCACACCCCGAAACCGTTCTTCCAACGTTCGTCGACTCCCTCGGGGTAGTCGTCGGGAAAACCAGCGATGAAGTCCATCGCAGGCTCGAAGACGACGTTCGGGTAAAGAAATCTAAAGACTAGACTCGCCAACCCTGCGGTCGCAGCTCCGAAAGTGATCCAACCGACGGCAAGGAAACTAAAGAACTCGCGGCGGTTAAGACTGGTTTTTGCCTCTTCACTCATGAGTGATTCTCCGGAAATATATAAGTCAGGGCCAAAAATTTGGCGCTACAAATGGGGCTTAAGGTTTGAACCCCATTATGGGTGCAAACTTCTAAATTTTCAATAACTTTAGTACCTGTTTTGCTTTTGTTGCGACACGGATATTGCTGTCCGTTTCCTCGACTTTCTGGATGATGCCGACCAAATCATTCCATTTGGATTTCTCGATATTTTCAAGAACGTTGGTTTTCAGGCCTTCAACCTGAGCGCCGTTGAGCTCGCCAGCTTTTGCAACGTCGTATCTGAGATTAAGAATCTCTTCCAGAACTGGAATGGCTTCTTTGTTTTTGAATTGGATCAGGGCTGTTGCTGCAGAGTACCGAACAGTACGATCTGAATTGTTGAGCAAAGGAAGCGCCTTTTCTTCAGTATTTGGACGAGCGTGTGCTGCCATGGTGAGAATAGCTACCTGCTTCAAACCTGGGTCAACGTCTTGCTGGAGCATCGCTTCAATATTTTCCCATTTAATATCAGAAGTTTTATTCATCCGACCTAACGATACTACAGCGTTAAATTTAACCTGGGGATCTTGGTCATCCAGGGCCGTGTTAAGGACAGGCAAAGCTAGAGCGTTATTTAAGCTGCCGAGTGCCAACACAACAAAATTTCTTGTGCGGGCATCCACAGATTCTTGGTAGACCTTGGAGAGATTTTCAATCACCCAAGGCATGTCCTCTTTTGGAATTTTATCAGAAGCTAGAAACTTCGAGAGCTCGTAGGCCGCTACCCAGCGGTTGCCGAAGGTCTTCGAGTTCATCTCCTCGATGAGGTCCCGGTGGTTCTTCCCGGAGGAAAGCATCTTGGTGACGCCGAAGATGATCAGGGCACCCACGAGGACGATGGCGATGGGAACGGCGATCCCGGACATCGGAGAGCTTTCCAGCATCTTCTTTGCAGGAGCATTATTGCTCTTGGGCTCGGACATTTGATTTCCTTCTGATGAAAAAGGCGGTAAATACGGGGGAAATTAACAAAATCATACTCAAATTGGAAGTCCAATGGCCCATCTTCTAAGATTTTTATTACTGGTCATGGTCGTGGGGATCGCGCTCACGGCGTTCGTCGCCCTCGGGTGGATCGACATCAACTTCGGCCACATCCAGCTTTCTATTCCAACCTTCATGTACGTCATCTTCATCCAGGCGTTCGTCATGTTCTACTTCATCGGCGTGGCCCGCTTGGTGGAGAACGTTTGGGGCGCGCTGAACAGCCCGGACAACCTGAGCGAGCTCTTCGATGATCCGCCCGCGGACCTCGAGCCGTACAAGAAGAAGGTCGGGCGCTACGTCCACGAGTCACAGCTCTCTAAACGTCAGACCATCCCCTGGACCATCCTCATGCTCGTCCTCGGGACCATCGCCTTCCTGCTGGGGGGAGCCCACGACACGGGACTGGTGAGGAAGATCGTCCACTCGGGAGTGGCGTACGGGTTCATCGCGGCCATGCTGATCGGGTTTGTGAGGCAGTGGTACTACCTCGGGAAAAGCCATGTTTTGTTGGGTGAAATGAAGGGGTTATTCGGTATTTCTAGAGATGCTATGTAGTTGATTTTATTGAAACTCTAGGCAGTTCACTATAGTAGTAAGTCTGGGGGGCCTTTCTTCCGATAAAATAGGCATATGAAACACCTAATTTTATCTCTGGTTTTGGTACCTTCCTACGTGCTCGCCCAGGTTCAGGAGATGGACACGAAGGAGTACGGGAAGAAGGCGATCTCGATCGTGAAGGACTTCGAGGTCCAGGGGATGCTCGAGGGGACGGCGGAGTTCAATAAGTGCAAAGAGAAGGCGAAGTTCAGCGATAAGGACTCCCCGGGCACGAGGGAAAGTAAGGTCGCGGATGCGCAGGCCTGCTTCAAGACGGAGATGAGCAAGCAGCGGGACCCGGAGGCGCTGAAGAAGCTGGCCGAGAGCCTGCGGCTCGAGAGCTATGGCCTCATTCCGAGTAAGAACGTCAACGACATCCAGAACTACCTCAGCAATAAGATGTACAAGTCCCTGACCGGCGTGGACCTCGAGGAGCGGGACCGCACGAAGCTCATGAACTCCATGGACTTCAAGAACCGGAAGCTCGTGGACCAGAAGGTGTTCATCCAGCTCTACAAGACGCAGCTGGGGAAGAACGCGTTGATGGAGATCTCGCGGTTCTGCTTCGAGAGCTTCCGGAACACGGATCCCACCGCGAAGGACGCCAAGGACTTCGCGACTCACTGGGCGCGCACGGACTACCCCATCGGCCAGCTGACGGACGTTCCGTCGGGCGGGCCCTTCGGGAACTTCCAGGCCGCGACCTCGAAGGAAGACATCTACCGGAACATCTTCGAGAGCATCCAGGGAGCGGGCAAGAAGGTGGATAGCTTCGAGAACTTCTTCGGCTACTGTTCGCAGAACATCGCCCCGCTCTGCAAGGTGTACGAAGAGAGCGTGGCGAAGAATCCGACGGGGTCGGACTCCAAAGGTGCGAACGCGTGCCTCACGCTGAATAAGCTCCGGGAGATCAAGAAGGCCCTCGCCGACTCCCAGAAGGTTTCCGAGGACTTCGATGAGATGAGTAAGGAGTCCGTGGCCGTGGCCCTCGGCGGAGGAGTGGCTCCGAAGTTCTACGGGAAGGACTCGACGGAAGACGAGTCGATCTTCAACCTCACCTCCTACACGTCCAAGGACGTGGTCGAGGGCGGGTTCTCGAAGGACGAGCAGCTCGAGGAGAAGAGAGAAAAGTGCGCGAAGCAGCCCGAGCTCTCGGACTGCGAAGATTTCCTCTCCATCGGCGACGACCTGGAGAAGGTCAAGCACAACTACCAGCTCCAGATGGCGATGAAGAAGGAAGTCGAGCTCGCGCGGGTCCGGGAGATGGTGAAGAACGGGAAGAAGGGGCTCAAGGAGTACCTCGAGGCCAACGGCTACTACGACATCCTGAACGACCCGGAGATCATGACCAACGACGCCTCCGGGAAGAAGCTCGAGGAGGCCATCGCGAATTCCTTCGAGGCCAAGAAGAAGGCCACCATGGACGCCCTGAGGAGCAAGGTCGGGAGCCGGCAGATGAGCTCGAAGGAAACCGATGCCGACAAGAAGAAGGCGATCACCGTCAACGCGGAGGTCTCCAGGGACGAGCGCGCCCGGCTCGGACAGGTCATCCTCTTCAACAACATCATCACCAGCTACATCCGGATCACGAAGACCGAAGCCGGGAGCAAGAAGAAGGGCGAAGAGGGACGGAACGTCCAGGCCTGGAAGAAGGAACAGCAGAGCCTCGAGGCGAACAAGTCCATCGACAAGTCCGTCTTCGCCAACCTCGAGGGAAGCATCAAACCCGACGAGGGCGGGATCTCGACGAAAGACAGTGAGATCGTAGACGTCGGCATGCTCGACGGGATCCTCGGGAAGAAGGACTAGCCTAACCGGTTAGATCGACTTGATCCAGATGAAGACCCGGTTCTTCCCGGCCTGGTCCCTCCCCTCCGACCGGCTCTCGAAGATGGTGGCTTCGCTGAGCGTGGAGACCTTCGTCATGAACTCCTTGAGGTTCTTCGACGGGACCATGAGGTTGAAGTAGAGGCCCCCGGGGATCTGGGTCCCGGGCTTGACGTTGTCGACCTGGGAGATGCCGTACTTCTTCATGAGCGGGAGGATGCTCGTCCGGATGGCGACGGGTTCCACCGAGGCCATGAGGATCCGGTAGGCCTTCTTGTTGGAGGACGCGTAGGAGCTGTCGCGGTAGCCGCCCTTCTTGTTCTCCTCGTACTCCGACTGCTCGGTCTCGGCCTCGCCGAAGCTCTTCGGGACCTCGTTCACCGAGTCCAGGACCACGACGTCGGACTCCGGGTCGAAGCGGCTCTTCGACTGCTCGTCGGTGAAGACCTGCTGGGCCTCGATCTTCTCGAGCTCGTCGAGCTCCTTGTTGGTCAGGTCGATCTGGTTCTTCGCCAGGAGGTCCTGCTCCTGGTAGGACAGGGACTTGTCGAGCCAGAAGAAGTTGGGCTCGAAGAGCGTGATCTTGTTCACCAGGTACTCCTCGTACCACTTGTTCGAGTTCTTGAGGAGGAAGACGATGCCCGCGAGGATCACGAGGAGGATGAGGACTTCCCGGAAGAAGCGGAGCTGCTTCTTGAGGGAGATGTTCCGCTTGAAGTTCTTGAAGTCGATCTTGATGGAGAGGATGTCCTTCTGGAGCTCGCGCACCAGGTTGGACCAGTCCGGGTAGAGGGTGACCTCCATGTGGGCGAGGATGTCGGATTCGAAGGTCCCCTTGTCCTTGGCCTCGGAGCCGAGGATGGGCTCGAGGTCGGCGAACTTCAGGAAGAGGTTCTTCGAACTCACGTTGCTGATCTGGAAGTTTTCGTTGATCAGGTCCTCGAAGGCCGGGTAGACCTGGATCAGGTGGTCCCGGAGGACCGTGGAGATGTACTTCTCCGGTAGGTCGTAGATGAAGGCGATCTCGCGGACCGACTTCCCCTGGGAGACGAAGGAGAAGGCGAGGAACTTCTCGAAGAGCCAGTTGAGCCAGGAGATGAGGGGGCCCGACCGGGCGATCTTCTTGGCGTAGGTGAAGCGCTGGCTCAGCTCCTGGGGTTCGATGTCGATGCGGAAGAAGGAGAGCCAGAAGTCGTTGAAGGATTCCGCGTACCGGCCCTCCCAGGCGATCGAGTTGATGTCCAGGTCGAGCCAGGTCTTGAAGGCTTCGTAGTCGTTCTTGATGATCTTCATGCGGTCCTCAGGAGTAAGGCGATCCCCTGTCCGCCGCCGATGCAGGCGGAGGAGACGCCGTAGCTCTTGCCGAAGTGCCGGAGCTGGCGGGCCAGGGTGAGCGTGATCTTGAGGCCCGTGGCCCCGAGGGGATGCCCGAGGGCGACGG
>SXUH01000386.1 GCA_005791855.1 Bdellovibrionales bacterium | reverse complement strand
GCTTGAGTTGGTTCTGGGACATGATCACATCCTTCATGAGTGCTCCTAAATAGTATTTATATTAGGAGAACACATAACTTACGGAGGTGACATAATCCCTTGACCGTAAAGAGGTGACAGAATCGTCCAACTTTTAAACACCCTCTGCCTCTGCTGGACATTGTTTTCATGGCCCATGACTGGTCTGCAAAGGGTTAGCCCAGGACCGGACTGCGGAGTTCTGGCACAAGCCTTGCTTTGATCCCCGTAAACCACCTGGAGCCCCTATGAAAAACCTCAAGCACTTCTGCTTCCTCTTCGTCCTCCTGACCCTCGTTTCCTGCGGAAAGGAAGAGAAGAAGACGACGAAGAACTACAGCCTCTCGGGCCTGCGGTCCGACGGGATCGTCTTCGTCGAGCTCGCCCAGTCCGCCCCGGGGACGCTGGCCATCGTCTGCGTCGACTCCGGTAGCACCCTCGGAACAAAGGTCTCCTCGCTCCGAAGCTTCCGGTCGACCATCGATCCGAATTCCTCTTCCTCGATCAGCTACACGGTCGGCTCGACCACCATCTCCCCGTCCGCCATGGCGAACATGCTCGCCGACGCCATCGCCGTCCTGCAGATCGGAAACCAGGCCTCCTCGGCCTGTCCGCAACAAATCCTGTCAACCTCACACTAACGGTATCCAAATGAGAAACGCACTCCTCGCCTTCGCCTCCCTCTTCGCTCTCCAGGCCTTCGGCGCGACCGTGAACGTCGTCACGCACATCGACTACAAGAGCGCCGCCACCGACCAGCTGGAGGCGATCCACGAGGAGCAGGTCCTCGAGATGAAGTACGAGTCCTTCGAGAACCATGACTCCATCCGGAACCACGCCTACATCTCCCTCGATCCGAAGCGGTCGGACAGGAGGCCCCTCATGCTCGAGGTGAACAACGCCGGGGCGACCCTCCAGGGGATCCAGGTCCCCTTCATCGACCTCCGGTTCACGTTCAGAGAGAAGAAGATCGACACCGATCACCCGTACGAGTGCACGGAGAACCCGAAGGACACCGACAGCTGCCGGGTGCAGCTCTCGACCTCGCGGCTCTACCTCGGGATCCCCAACAGCAAGACGGTCTGCAAGCTCTCCGTGAAGACCGCCGCCACCCTGGACTTCTCCGACAAGAAGGCCAAGGGGACCCTCCTGGCCTTCCCCTCGGCGATCAACAAAGAAATCGCCGACGGCCTGCCCTTCGAGATGCAGTTCGATTGCGTTTCGGCCGACTCCGGTGCTAGTGTGTTGAAAGGATACTTCACACACAAACAGTAGAGTTCTATCGCATGCAGAAGATCGCCTTCCTCACCTCCACGGCGGCCCCGGAGAACGCCGACGACGTCCTCGCGGCGAAGGCCCTCGTCGAGTCTGGCCGCTACCTCGTGGACTTCATCCCCTGGCAGGCCAAGACCGACTGGAGGACCTACGACCTAGTGATCATCCGCTCGACCTGGGACTACACCCTCCACCTCGAGGCCTTCCTGCGGACCCTGGAGGCGATCGAAGCGGCCGGGACGAAGCTCCTGAACCCGGCCTCCGTGGTGAAGTGGAACCAGCACAAGGGGTACCTGGCCAGCCTTGAGAAGTCTAGGGTCCTCATCGTCCCGACACTCTTCTTTGAGGGAAGCGAGGAAGTCACCATTCCGCTGGCCTGGTCTCAGAGTAGATTCATCATCAAGCCCTGCATCTCCGCGAGCGCCCGGGATACCCACGTCCTCACGCGAGAGGAGATCGTCACGAGAAGCTTCCGGAGCAAGCTCTTCAAGGGCGATTGGATGCTGCAGCCCTTCCTTGAGAACATCACCCGGGGCGAGATCTCCCTCCACTACTTCGGCGGTCGCTTTTCCCATGGGGTTCTCAAGGTCCCGAAGGCCGGGGACTTCCGCGTTCAGGAGGAACACGGGGGGCGCTTCCAGACCTATGTTCCGTCGGATGAACTTCAACAACTTGGACAGAAGATACTAAGCAATATTAAGGAACCACTGCTATATGCCCGAGTGGACCTCATCCCCTACGAAAACTCCTACGCCCTCATGGAACTGGAACTCATCGAACCTTTCCTAAACTTCGTCTGGAGTGCTCATGCACCAGGCAATTTTATGAATGCCGTGGATCAGTTTTAAGAGATAAAACCTTTGTCATGGCACATGGGCCTGATTAATATCCCAAGATTATGAATCAGGGACTTTCTTTAGATTTTCTCCACGCGGTTCTGGAAAACCTCCCCGAGGCCACCCTGGCCTGCGACCTTAGCGGAACGCCCTGCTACCTCAATCTCCGCGCACGTGAAATCCTCACCGATCGCTACCAGTTTCAGACCGTGGACGGGACGCCGTTCCCGGAGAGCCCCTTCGATCTCGCCGATGCCGAACTTCTCGTCCAGCGGGAAGGCAAACCTGCGGTGCTCGTCAGACTCCGCGGCAAAGCTCTCGAGAGTTCGGAGGGCAAGAAGCTCGGCACCCTCGTGACTCTCTCGGAGCTCCCGGCGAGGTCCTCCGTGAGCGGGCTTCGCTTCGAGACCATCTTCCAGCAGTCTCCCTATAGCATCCAGATCTTCTCCAAGACCGGGGAGGTCATCCTCGTGAACCTGGCCTGGCAGAAGTTCTGGAACCTCAGCGACGACGTCATCCGGAACCACCTCCTGCGTGGCTACAACGTCCTCGAGGACCAGGAGCTGGAACGGAAGGGCGTCCTCGAGTACATCAGGAAAGGCTTCCAGGGCGAAGTGGTGGAGATCCCGGAGACCGTCTACGACATGGTCAACGCGGAGAACGGAGAACGCACGCACTGGATCCAGTCGGTGATCTATCCGCTCAAGGACGCGAGCGGGGAGGTCCAGGAACTGGTGCTGATCCAGCAGGACGTCTCCGAACGGCACAAGGCCCCCGCGGAAAAGGAAAAGCTCCTGAAGCAACTTAAGTTCGAACGCACCCGCCTCGAGGCCGTCCTCCGGGAGATGCCCGCGGGGGTCCTCGTGGCCGAGGCTTCCTCCGGCCGCATCAGCCTCCAGAACCGGAAGCTCGAGGTCGTCCTCGGGCAGTTCCACCTCCACCGCCGGCTCCGGCCGGACGGGTCGGAGTACACGCCGGAGGAGTGGCCCCTCGCCCGCTCCCTTCGCACCGGCGAGGTGATCAACGGCGAGGAGGTCGAGCTCAACCGCCCGGACGGGTACACGCGCTACGTGAGCATCAGCTCGGGTCCGATAATAAATAAAGACGGGAAGATCCAGGCGGCCGTCGTCGTCTGCACGGACATCACGGAGAAGAAGCGGTTCGAGAAGGCCCAGCACTTCCTCTCGGAGGTCTCGTCTCACCTCCAGACCACCCTGGAGTACGAGAAGGTCCTGGAAGAGCTCGTGAGTGCCGCGATCCCCTTCCTCTCCGACGGCTGCATCATCGACGTGGTCGAAGACGGGAAGCTCAAGCGGGTCACCACCAGACACCGCTTCCCGAAGACCGAGGGCCTCCTGGGCGAACTCCAGCAGAACTTTCCGCCCTCGGCGGACTCGCCCCATCCCGCGTCCCGGGTGCTCCGCTCGGGGGTCCCCGACCTCCAGTCCACCGTCGACCGGAACGTCGTCCTCTCCCGGACCGTGAACAAGGACCACGCGGACCTCATCGAACGGATCGGCATCCGCTCCCACCTCGCCGTCCCGCTCATCATCCGCGGGCAGATCCTCGGGGTCATGAGCCTCCTCATCACCACCGAGCGGAGGAAGTTCGACGAACACGACCTGGCCACGGCCATCGAGCTCAGCCGCATCGGCTCCGTGGCGCTGGACAACGCCCGCCTCTACCAGGGCTCCCAGAAGGCGATCAAGCAGCGGGACGAGTTCATCTCCATCGCCTCCCACGAGCTCAAGACTCCCATCACCTCCCTGATGATCCAGATGCAGCTCGCGAGCCGGACGATCACCCGGTCTCCCTCGGAGAACCTCCCGGTGGAGTACGTGAAGAAGCTCACCGACTCCTCAAACCGACAGATCACGCGGCTCAGCCGTCTGGTGGACGACATGCTGGACATCTCCCGCATCGCCACCGGGAAGCTCGCCCTGGACCTCTCCGAGGTGAACTTCAAGGACCTGGCGACCGAGGTGATCGAGCGCTTCCAGGACCAGTTCGTCGCCCTCGGCATCGACTTCACCGCCGAGCTCGAAAGCTTCACCTACCCCTGCGACCACACGCGGATGGAGCAAGTGATCACGAACCTCCTGACCAATGCGATCAAGTACGGCGAGAAGAAGCCCATCCGCGTGAGGACCTTCAGGAAGGGCGGCTTCGCCTACCTCGTGGTCGAAGACCAGGGTCCCGGGATCGCGAAGGCCGACCAAGAGCGAATCTTCAACCGCTTCGAACGGGCGATCTCGGCGAGCGAAGTGAGCGGCCTGGGCCTGGGGCTGGCCATCACTCGGCAGATCGTGGGAGAGCACGGCGGGAGCGTCCGGCTTGAGAGCGAACCGGGCGCCGGGGCCCGGTTCATCGTCGAGCTGCCTACTTAGTGTCGATCCACACCTTATTCGTCAGCCGCGCGCGGGTCACGCAGAGGACCTGGTTCTCTCCGGTGAACTGCACGTAGGTGTACGGGCCGTCGGTGCCGATGACGTCGAACACCGGGTGCGTGAATTCGATGGACACGATCCGCCTGTTCTCCACTCCCACCCGGAGCTCGGTGACCGCCTCCCCCGGCGCGTCCGGGTAGGTGGCGACCCACCGGGTCCAGTAGGTGGTCCGGCCTTCGGTCTCTTCCTTCCCGCCGTCGAGGACGGTGGATCCCGTGTAGAAGTTAGAGAAGCCGACAACGTCCCTCTTCCGTTCGATCCCGAGCTTCGCTCCGCCGAGGCCCGACTGGGAGCCGTTGTTGTTGATCTCGAAGATCAGCATGGCGAGGGTATCGGAGTCCGGGTCGTAGCTGTCGCGGTTGAGGAACTTTGGAGGCTCCGAGGTTTCGATGTCGGTGAAGTACTTGTTCTCGAGGAGGCTGCCGCGGAACGGGATGCTGCGCTCGAGCCTGCAGTCCGAGGCCCGGGCCACGCCGATCAGGACCAGAGCGACGCCGAAGAAACCCATCAGTCTTTTCATACAATCCTCCTTGGAGTAATCCTTCCATTGTACTTGAGTGAATCCTTCTGCACAGGTGTGGAATCCCTTCCCTGGAACGCCGTGCCTTTATCATTCCCTAGATCTTACTCGAGAGCTTGAGCACGCAGGCGGTCCGCTGGCAGGTGAAGATGTAGTGGAAGATGTTGGTGTACCGGCCCTCGTAGGTCGTGCCTCGGTTTCTCTCGAAGGAATTGAACTGCTTCTTCACCCGACCATAGGGGATCGCCTCCCGGAGGGCGGTCACCACCGTCGGATCCGTGAAGACGAACCGGTGCTGGTCGTACTTCGAGTCCAGGGCCGGGTCATTGAGGTCGACGGTCACGTCGCAGCTGGTATAGGAGGGATACGGAGAGCCGTTGTAGTAGGAACTCTTGCAGGCCATCTCGAACGGGGCCTTGTGCTTCGGGAACACCGAGCGGATCACGAAGCCGTTCCCTGGCCCTCCCAGGGAGGACACGGTCTTCTCCCGCACGGTCGTCGGGAGGTTCCCGACGAGTTCGCCGAGCTTGAACTGGTCGAACTGCTCGAGCTTCAACGTATGCCCGAGGGCCGGAGTCAAGGCCAGTGCGAAGGAAACGGCGATGAGGGACTTCATTGCGCTTCCTTCACCACGAAGGCCGCGTTCCCCTTGGCCTTGAACCAGCCGTAGTTCCGCACCTCGACCTTCATGCCGAAGGAGTCTCGCACGTAGAAGGCCCCGGTTTCCCTCGGGCAGGCCCGGGCCGGTGAGTCGTAGCAGATCCCCGGAAGGTTATCGTCGTAGCCGACGATGGTCACCACGTGCCAGAAGTGGTTGTCGTTGTAGTTGATGAGGACGGGAGACTTGTACCGCCAGAGAGCTTCCTTCACCTTCTGCACGTCCGCGTCCGTGAGGACGGAGGTGGACCAGCGGTTTCCCTTGGCGAAGAGCCGGATGGTCTCGAGCTTCGGCAGCGGAACCTTCCGCATGCCGTTCCAGCTGCGGTAGTTCCACACGCCGCGGTTCTCGTAGGTGTCGTTCCACGCTTCGAAGGACCAGTCGTCGATGTGGATGCCGAAGCCGCGGTTGAACTTGAGGACCGCCTGCTCCCAGAACGTCTTTCCTGCAGTGGTGTAATCCGGAGCGTGCATGAGGTAGGATTCCGCGAGATCATAAGGCCCGTAGGGCTTCGGGTTCACGATGTTGTGGCGCTTGTTTGCGATGAGCTCCATGGCCCCCGTTGATCCGACGAAGAGGCACGACGCGGTATCGCCTTGATCCGGACCCATCTGCACGAACTTCAGAAGCTCCGTGTACTTCGCGGGGATGGCTTGTGAGCGAGCGTCGATAAAAGGGATACAAGCGATAAGAAAAGTTATTATAATCTTCATACATCTATTAAAGATTCTTTAGTCGGTGCCTACAACCAAAGAAAACTTTAAGAATCTTACTACCGCAGGAAATCTTATGAGTAAGTTGAAACGGCTCCAGCACAAGTTCATCCGCATCCAGCAGGGTCTCTTCCATAAAAAAGAAAGAGTCATCATCGCCTTTGAAGGCATGGACGCCGCGGGGAAGGGCGGCGCGATCAAGAAGATCACAGAAGACATCGACCCCCGCGGCGTGAAGGTCCACCCCATCGGCCCGCCGTCTTCCCTCGAAAAAGGCAAGCACTGGCTCTACCGCTTCTGGAAGAAGCTCCCGGCCCCGGGGATGATCGCCATCTTCGACCGGACCTGGTACGGGCGGGTCCTCGTCGAACGGGTCGAGAAGCTCATCCCGAAGGAAGCCTGGACCCGGGGCTTCGAGGAGATCAACGCCTTCGAGAAGATGCTCACCGACGACGGGATCTACCTGATCAAGATCTACCTCCTGATCTCGAAGGAGGAGCAGCTCGCCCGGTTCACGGCGCGACTCAACGATCCCTACAAGCAGTGGAAGATCACCAAGGACGACGTCGAGGCTCGGAAGAAATGGGAGGAGTACATGGTCGCGATCCGCGACCTCCTCGAGAAGACGAACACCCGCACCGCGCCCTGGCACGTGATCGAAACCGACGACAAGGAAAAGGCGCGGGAGGAGGTCCTGCGGATCGTGACCCAGGAGCTGAAGTTCGCGGAGAAGTGGATGGAAGACAAGGCGTCGGCCTACCTGAAGAAGAGCCTCAAGAAGGCCCTGGCCGAGCTCAGGTGATGACGGTCACGAGGGCCTCGATGGCCTTCTCGAAGGTCTTGCTGCTCCCGTACTTGAGCTTCAGGACCTCGATGAGCTCGAAGCGCTTCTCGTAGTCGTACGTGGACTCGTGGAGGAGCTCGGCGAACTGCTGGCTGATGATGAAGATCGACGCGAGCTGGTTGAACCGGTGGCCCTGGATCCCGTAGGGGAAGCCCCGGCCGTCGGGGAGCTCGTGGTGCTGTTCGATGATGGTGATGGTCTCCAGGGGAACGAGGTTCCGCTTGCGCTTGAGGCCCTCGGCGATCTTGCTCGGGTGCTTCTTGATGTGGTCCGGGAGCACCGCCTTCCCCAGGCGCCACTCGCGGATGACGGCGAAGTCTTCCTTCGTCAGCGAGACGTCGCAGAGGAGGGACGCGAGGGACCCCTTCTCCTTCACCTGGTCCGACTTCCACGGGAACTGGTCGATGACGAGGGACATGATGTAGTTGGTGAGGATCGAGAGGAGGAACTCCTCCGAGCAGTTCTTCTTGAAGCGCTTGACGAAGGCGAAGATCGACGGCGACTCGCTCAGGAGCGCCATCGCGCGGGTGTTGATGGTCTTCAGGAGCTTCACCGTCTCGGCGTTCACCCCCAGCTGGTTGATCACGGACTTCACCACTTCCATGGCGGCGTTCACGGTCTCGACCCGCTGCTCGTCCACGGTCTTCGGGTCGTAGAAGGCCTTGGCCCCGAGTTGCTCGTGGGCGTGGGCGATGATCTTCTCGCTGTCGTCGTAGTGGATGTAGACGTCCTCCACCTCTTTCTGCTGGAGCTTCCGGAGGATCTCGATGAACTGGTCCTCGGAGTAGTTCAGCTTCACGTAGCGGCCGCTCACCGGGAGGTGGACCTCGATCCCCTTGAACTTCTCCGCGAAGACGATGAGCTTTGAGATGGCCATCTTGACCAGGAGATCTTTATTTTCTACTTCCATACTTCCTTATCGACGTAACAACTCCGCGGATTAAAAAATCTTTATCCCGACCATTCCAGGCGCTGGGATTAAGAAGAACATGATACTTCGTAGTGCTTGTGCTCCGGGGGCGTGGGCCCGGCGTACGCCTCGAACCCGGGGTGCTCGTCGTAGGGGCGGTATAGGACCTCGAGCCACGCCGCGAGCCGGTCGGCCCGGTCCCGCTCCACCTCCGCGATCACTTCCTGGGCGATGTAGTTCTTCAGCACATACTTCGGATTGGTCTCCTTCATCCGGAGGCCGCGCTCCTCGTCGCTTCCGGTTTCCCCGGCGAGCCGGAGGTCGTACTTCCTGAGCCAGTCGAGGAACTCTTCCCGGTTCCCGTAGTAATCGAAGACCTCCCTCAGGCTCCGGGGATTCCCTCTCCGGTAGCCCGCGAGTTGCCGGAAGGTGAAGGTGTAGTCGAAGGAGAGCTTGGACATGGTCTGGAGCAGGTCGACGAAGAGCTTGTAGTCGGCGGCGTCCTGGCCTAGGAGGCCCAGCTTCCGCCGGCACAGGCGCAGGTATTCTTTCTCGAAGATGTCCGGGTAGGTGTTCAGGATCTCCTGGAGCTTCTCCCGCGGGACCTTGTTCACGAAGCACACGAGGAGCCGCTCGAGGTTCCACATGCCGACGGAGGGCTGCTGGTTGTAGGCGTAGCGCCCCTGGTGGTCGGAGTGGTTGCAGACGTACCCGAGCTCCGTGTCCTCCAGGAACCCGAAGGGCCCGCAGTCGATGGTGAGCCCGAGGACGGACATGTTATCCGTGTTCATCACCCCGTGGCAGAAGCCCACGTCCTGCCACTGGGCCATGAGCCGCGCGGTCCGGGCCACGATCTCCGTGAGCATCTCCTCGGTGGTCACTCCGCCGAAGAACGTGGTTCGAGTGTAGGCGATGAGCGCGTCCAGTTCCTCTTCCATCTCCAGGTGGAAGCACAGCTCGAAGTGGCCGAAGCGGAGGTTGGTCGGGAAGACCCGGGCCACGAGGCCGGAGCGCTCGATGGTCTCCCGGCGGACGCGGTCGTCGCCGGTGAGGATCGCGAGGACCCTGGTCGTGGGGATGCCAAGGCCCACCATGGCTTCGGAGCAGAGGTACTCCCGCACCGACGAGCGGATCACGGCCTTCCCGTCGCCCATCCGGGAGAACGGGGTGAGGCCCGAGCCCTTGGTCTGCACTACCAGGCGGCCCCCGGCCGGCGTCTTGAGCTCTCCGAGGGAGATCGCTCTACCGTCCCCCAGCTGCCCCGCCCACACTCCGAACTGGTGTCCGGCGTAGTGGGAGGAGATCCGCTCCTCTCCCGGGAGGGTCAGTTCGCCGTTGAGCCAGAGTTTGAGTTTCTCTGGCCCCAGCTCGCGGAGGCCAAGATGCTGGACCAGGGAGGTCGTGTGAACGAGCCTGGCGTTCTTGATCGGCGTCGGCGTCACTTCTTCGTACAGGAACTTCGGCAATGTCTTGAAGGTGTTTTCGAACTCGATCATAGCCCCCAGCTTACAACCTCTGTCACCGTCTTACAATCGGCGATACCCTAGCTCTTTTGTTTCCTATGAGCCAGATTGTCCCACGGGGAACAAGACAATTTTCCCTCCCGGTTCCGTGCCGTCGTTTAATCGCTTAAGAATATGGCCCTGGGCTTGCTTGGAACTTCTCATCGTTAAATTTAAACCAGGAGGCTTGATGAAAAAGAAATCCTTAGCTCCCGTGCTCACGGTGGGACTGCTGGTCCTGACCGCGTGTAGCGCGCATCGCTCGCGGGACCAGGACGAGAAAGTGCGGCGGGTCCCCGCTCCGGTATCCATGGAGGAGAACGACGTGATCACGCCGACCAAGGTGACGGACCACATCCAGTCATGGCCCGAGGCTCCACGGTCCGTGGCGAACACCCTTCTCACGAAGTACGGACCCCCGGCCGAGATGAACAAGAGTTCTTTGGTTTGGTACAACACCGCTCCCTTCAAGCGTTCGGTGGTCTACCGCGAGGAGGTCACGCACCTCTTCCCGCAGAAGCACTCGGACGTGCTCGAGCAGGTGATCAACTACCGCGTCCCCGCCGGGAAGGTCGACGACCTCTACCGGTTCAACGGGTCGGTCCGCATCGACCGCACCAAGGGCGAGATCTCCTCCCGCTGTAGCAAGGAAGAGATGAACGTCCTCGCGCTGAACCTCGCGGACAAGATCTCCCGCGGAGACATGTCCATCCAGGAAGCCCGAAGAGAGTTCAACAGTTCGGCGGCCCTGGCCGAGACCGGAACCACTAATGTGTACACGACGACCCTAAACTTCAGCATGGGAGGCAACACCTCCGATCCTGACGTGGTCGGCCCGGGTATGCAGGCGGAGGAAGTCAGGCAGGTCGAAGAAGCACAGAAGGTGCTTGAGTAGGTTTAAGATCCGGGTCCGTAACCATCCTGCGGCTTCGGATTTTTACTTCATCCGGATGGAGCGCAGGAGCTCGTCTTGACCCCGGAGGTTTCTCCTGTGATACTCTGACCATGGACAAGTTTCTTCCAACCTTCCTGCTGCTCCTCAGCTTCCACCTCGAGGCAAAACTCATGAAACCGATCCAGATCGATCCCGGAAAGAGCCTCGGAGAAGTTAGCGTGGGCCAGACGTCCAGTAGCCTCCTGAAAGCTGGATTCGTGGCGGACAAGGTGCGGATCGAAATCCCCGGCTCCCTCTCCTACCTGACGAAAGATCAGCTCCTCGTTCGACTGGAAGACGATCGGGTGGTGCAAATCTGGTTTGTGGGGAAGGACCTGAGCACCCTCCGGTACGAAGGCAAGAGCCTCCCGAAGGCAACGGAGCCGAAGGCCTTCGCCGAGTTCTTCAAAACCTGTGAGCCCGTGGTGCAAGGGTCCGGCGGCAAGCTCCTCTACTGCGCAGACAGAGGCGTCGAGCTCTCCTTCCCGGGCCCGACCGGACCCGTTGGCTTCTCCGTCATCCTTCCCGCTGAGGTGGAAAAGATCATTGGAACTAAGCCTTCAAAGGATGGTAATAACTAGCTTGCCTATCCAGTTCGCCCGCGCCCGCGACCGTCTAACTCTTAGACACTCCTTTGTAATCCCTTCTTTTGGCCTGCGGAGGATCCCCGAGTCTGAGATCATCCAGGTCGCCCGAAACCTCTTACCGGAAGGCCAGCATGAAGAAGCTCCTCTTCGCGTCCCTGTTCATTTCCACCGCTTCCCTCGCGGGTCCCGAGTGCCCGATCCACATCGTGGACGACGGAGCGAACGAGAGAGAGCTCCAGGTCCTGGTGAGCAAGGGGTACCGGCCGCTGGTGGGCCAGCAGAGCGCAGCGGGAGACCTGGTCTACGACTCCAAGACCCAGGTCGTCCGGGGCCGGGTCGACGGCGGCATGTGGGTCGGAACCTACAGCATCATGACCGGAATCGAGGGCACCGTCTCCATCACCGACGGGTCGAAGAGCTACTTCGAGAAGTCCAAGTCCCGGCGATCGAAGAATCGAGAC
The DNA here is from genome assembly GCA_005791855.1 of Bdellovibrionales bacterium. Classification (GTDB taxonomy): domain Bacteria; phylum Bdellovibrionota; class Bacteriovoracia; order Bacteriovoracales; family Bacteriovoracaceae; genus Peredibacter. Next base: position 399 of record SXUH01000386.1, on the reverse strand, counting down.
GAGAGCCTGGAGCTCGAGGTCGACCTCGCGGAGACCGTCCCGAGCTGCGAGAGCTTGCAGAAGAAGCGCGCCAACCGCCTCGGTTCCGGCGGCATCCCGGGCCTCGAGGCCGATAGGAAGTTCACCGGCGTCGACGAGAAAGGCAACGAGTGCACCTTCACCGTCTACCCCACGGAATTCTTCCAGGGCATCAAGAGCGATAAGAACGTCTACGTCAGTGGCTTCACCTACTCCGCGGTCTTCTACGACAAGGACGGGGCCCGCCGGGACCAGCTGACCGCGGTGACGCAGAAGTCGCGGGCGAACCCGGAGGTCGAACGCATCCAGCGGACAGAAACCACGATCACCAACGAAGGTAACTGGGGCTCCGGGTACGCGTTCACGGGCCTCCACCTCTCG
>SXUH01000385.1 GCA_005791855.1 Bdellovibrionales bacterium | reverse complement strand
GTCGGAGATGTTCGCGTCGAACCCGCCGGGCTGCCGGAAGGACAGGTAGTAGGTCGAGCTGCTGTCACCGTCGGAGTAGAGGACCCCCTTGGGCGTGCCGGCGTTCTTGAACGGTGGGCTGATGGTTCCGATGGTGATCGGCTGGCCGTCGGCCGTTCCCCGGATCGTCTCGTCCGCGCTCATGTAACCGAGCCGGAGTTTGTTCACGATGTTCAGGCCCGCGATCGGCACGCGCGCGCCGTAGGTCCCCATCACGTCGGAGTTGTCTCCGTACTCGTGGACCGGGCTCGAGGCGTGCGGAAGTCCGATGTTATGTCCGAGCTCGTGGGCGAGGACCCCGCCCCAGCCGCAGTACTGGCCCCGGAGCCAGGACCGTCTCCCCGGGATCCCTTCGGCGAGCCCGGCCCAGAAGCAGGTGTTGTTCGGGATGAAGTACATGATCTTGCTGTAGCTATCGAGGTTCACTCCCCGGGAGGCGAGGATGGCCTCCGCTTGGTTACTGAGGCTCAGGCTCTCACACAGGGTCGCGGAGCCGTTGACCTCGATGACGTCGGGGTAGGCGGTGCCGCTCACGGCATGGTTCCCGCGGGACATCTCGTTGAAGTAGGCGGTGAGGGAACCCGAGGTCCCGGTGAGGAGGTCCTGGACGGTCTCGTGGCTGCAGGGGGTGCTTGGCCCTCCGGCGAACTTCAGCCGCACTCCGAGGACGTTGTCTTGCTCCGCTCGGAACAAAGGAGCGTCGAGGTCGGGGGTCCCGAGCACGTCGTAGCCCTGGATCGCCATCACGCCGTCGGCGTAGACGGGTCTTTTCACCGAGACCTTCGATCCCTTCTCCGGTAGGTTTCCGAGGACGCGGAACGTTCCCTTGGCGGTTTTGATCGCCTTGAACTTCTCCGTAGTCCCGTCTTCATTGTCCGCGATGAGTTCGATGACCTCACCGGCGAGGGCCTTCTCCTTCACGGACTTCAGCAGCCCGGCGCTAAACTTCCCTTGATCTTTGAGGGGTCTCGCGTGAGAGACGGGGGAGAGGGCCAGGGCCAGAATTCCAATGAGATCGTACCGAAGTTTCATGAGCGCTCCTTGCCATTAACTTATCGTTTAATGGTAAGGGAACTAGACCGCCGGTCTTAATGAAGATTTTAGAGGTAAAATCTTCCATTTTTAAGAGACTGCTGCGTGGTTCCAACCCAGCAATTACTGGATTAATGCCCAAAGCATAAGCTACTATATTAGTCATTAACTCTTAAGTTATTAAAATTTTTTCCAGGAGTTGCTATGGATTTTGCATTATTCACTCAGGAAGGTCTGATCATGATCCTCCGCTGGATCCACTTCTTTGCCGGCGTGGCTTGGATCGGGCACCTTTACTACTTCAACTTCGTCCAGGGAGCGTTCCTCGCTGACGTCGACGCCGCCGTGAAGAACCAGGCCATGGCCAAGCTCGCTCCGCGGGCCCTGTGGTGGTTCCGCTGGGGCGCCATGTTCACCTTCCTCTCCGGGCTCGGGATGCTCGCCATCGTCGGCAAGGACCTCGCCGGAGACTTCTTCCAGACCCCGTACGGGATCTACATCTACACCGGCGCGCTCCTCGGGACGCTGATGTTCCTTAACGTCTGGCTCATCATCTGGCCCAAGCAGCGGATCATGGTCAACTCCGCTCTCACCGTGATCGGTGGCGGAGCCGCCAATCCGGAAGCGGCGAAGGTCGCCCCGGAAGCCCTCCGCGCTTCGCGGACGAACGTCCTCTTCTCGATCCCGCTCCTGTTCTTCATGGGAGCGTCGAGACACCTGGGGCTCAACATGCCGGAGAACTTCAACCCGGCCACCGTCCTCGCGGTGGTGACCATCCTCATCCTCCTCCTCGAAGCCAACGCGATCAAGGGGAAGGTTGGCCCGATGGCGACCGTGAAGGGCGTGATCCACTGTGGCCTCGGTCTTTTAGTGGTTCTCTACACTCTGATCGAGGTCATCGTTTAATGGTAAACCTGCTGGGGGCCCTCCTGGGCTCCCTTCTCTTCACTCAGACCGTGCTCGCCGACGCCGTCACCGACAAGGGCCGCCGGCTCTACCTCTCGAACTGCATCAGCTGCCACAACAAGGATCCGAACACCAAGGGCGCCATCGGCCCGGAGATCGTGGACGCGCCCATCGAAGTCATGACATCGAAGATCCTGACCGGAGTCTACCCGGATCCGCTCCCGCCGGGGTTCGTTCCGAAGCGGAAGACCAAGCTCATGCGGAAGATCCCGCAGCTTAAGAACGACATCCCGGCGATCTTCGCCTGGGTCCAGTCCATGAAGAAGCCGAAGAAGTAATGCCGGAGTACTCGATCCGAAGAATCAGAGCGGAAGACAATCCCGGGGTGGCGGAGCTCATCCGCACGGTGATGCCGGAGTTCGGCGCGAAGGGGCCAGGCTTCGCCATCAACGACCCGGAGGTCGCGCACATGTTCGAAGCGTACCAGGAGATGGGCCACGCCTACTTCGTGGTCACCGACGGGAAGATCCTCGGTGGGGGAGGGATCGCTCCGCTCGCCGGAGAGGCCGGGGTGTGCGAGCTCCGGAAGATGTATTTCCTCGAAGAGATCCGGGGCCTAGGCCTTGGCCAGAAGGTGATGGATCTTTGTCTCAGGACCGCCCGGGAACTGGGGTACCAGAGCTGCTACCTCGAAACCTTGAAGAGCATGGAAAAGGCAAAGGCTCTCTACCTCCGAAACGGCTTCGAACCTCTCCCCAGCCCCAGGGGGAACACCGGACACTTCAGCTGTGAC
>SXUH01000384.1 GCA_005791855.1 Bdellovibrionales bacterium | reverse complement strand
GTCCGAGCGGTTCCGGGCGAGGTTCCTCCAGGTGTCGCGGATGAACTCCGAGGACTTCACTCCGGTTTCCGATTTGTAGTAGCGCGTGTTGAACTTCGTCAGGGCGTCGAGCATGCCGAGGAGGGCCCCTTCGTTCACCTGGGCGACCATCGGCTCCACGATCCGGTTCTGGGTGATGTTGTAGTCCGCGAAGATCGCCGATTGCGCGAAGTAGGTGTCCCCGTTCTTCGAGATCGCGTTCTGGGCTTCTTCCTGAGAGCTGTGGCCCATGAAACCGCCGCAGCGTTTGAGGTCGTGGTGGATGAGCTCGGAGAGCTTCTCGACTTCCGCGGCGGTGAGCTTCACCACGGTCGCGTCGTCACCGACGGCGATGGTCTGGACGGACTTACTGAGCTTGGGCCGGAGCTTGGCGAGGACGTTGTTATCAACCGTGAGCCACTGAGTTTCCGGCGCGGCCAGGGCGGCCGTGGAGAGGGCCAGCGTGAAGAGAGTGATTAGTTTTTTCATAAAATTCCCATCCTTGAAGATTAAAATGACTGCTATGATTAACCCACGTCAGAAAGTAATTTGACAGAAATGTATTGTGACTTTGCCTTACAATGACACGCAAACCCATTTAAGGAAAATGTATGAAAACCGCCCTCACGGAGATGCTCGGGATCGACTTGCCGGTCATAATGGCACCGATGTTCCTTGTGACCAATACGAAGATGATCATCGCGGCTTCCGAGTCGGGTATCGCTGGGTGCATTCCCGCACTGAACTTCCGGACCATCGAAGACCTCGAGGCGGGGATCCGGGAGATCAAGTCCCAGACGAAGAAGCCTTTCGGGATCAACCTCATCGTCAACAAGTCCAACGTGCTGGCGAAGAAGCAGCTTCATAAATGCCTCGACCTCGGCGTGAGTTTCTTCATTACCTCGCTGGGCTCGCCGGAGGAAGTGATCCGGGAATCGAAGAAGCACGGGGTGCGGGTCTTCTGCGACGTGATCGAAAAGGGCTACGCGAGGAAGGTCGAGGACCTCGGCGCCGACGGGGTCATCGCCGTGAACTCCGGGGCCGGCGGGCACCTGGGGAACATCCCCGCCTCCATCCTCGTCCCGGAGCTCAAGAAGGCCTGCCGGATCCCGGTGATCTCCGCCGGCGGAGTCGGGACCGGTGCCGGCATCGTCTCCATGCTCGCCCTCGGGGCCGACGGGCTCTCCATCGGATCGCCCTTCATCGCCTCGACGGAATCCGGCGTCTCGGAGGACTACAAGAGCGCCTGCGTGAAGTACGGCGCCGAAGACATCGTCACCACCACCAAGCTCTCCGGGAGCCGCTGCACGGTGATCAACACTCCCTACGTCAAGAAGATCGGGACGGAACAGAACCTCGTCGAGGGGTTCCTGAACAAGAACAAGCAGCTCAAGAAGTACGCCAAGATGCTCACCTACTACCGCGGGATGAAGCTCCTCGAGAAGGCCGCGTTCCAGGCGTCCTACCAGTCCGTGTGGTGCGCCGGTTCCTCCATCGAATTCACCAAGGCGATCGAACCGGTCGGGGCCATCGTCCAGCGGTTCAGGGACGAGATGCGAACGACCCTCCGAGACCTGTCGAAGCTCACGGGGGACCGATGAAGCAGACGGCGTTCAAGCTCATCGACAAGCTCCTCGGGAACCCGAGCCGCCTGAGCCTCCTGGCCCTGGACAAGGTCCTCACCGTGGGCATCCCCTTCAACGCTCCCCACGGGTTCCGCATCCGGGAGATCTCCGACTCCGTGGTGATCACCCTTCCCAACCGGAAGCTGAACCACAACCACCTCGGCGGGATCCACGCCTGCGCCATCGCCACCATCGGGGAGTTCTGCGCGGGCCTCTCGATCCTCACCCACTGCGGGATCAGCAAGTACCGAATCATCCTCTCCGAGCTCAGCGTGAAGTACACCTACCAGGGCCGCAGCGCCCTCGAGGGCCGCTGCCGCATCTCCCAGATCGACCCCGAGGTGCTGAACGCCGCTCTCCTCCGGGAGGGGAAGCACCTCCAGGAGATGAAGACCGTCGTCACCGACGAGAACCAGAAGGAGGTCGCCGTGGTCACCACCGTCTGGCAGCTAAAATCCTGGGATCAGGTGCAGACCAAGGGCTGACAGAAGAAATTAGGACGGGCCCGGGAGAATGACCTTGATCCCCCTCCGGATCTACGGTAAGAAAAATTCTCTCACAGGAGTCCGCATGCGACCGATCTTAAGCCTCGCCCTCTTCCTTTGCCTTTCCCCGGACCTCTACGCCTACACCAAGGATAAGGTCTACAAGCTGACCGTCCTCCACACCAACGACCACCACGGTCGCTTCTGGACCAACCGAGACGGAGAAGTGGGCCTCGCCGCCCGCGCCACCCTCATCACCCAGCTGCGCGAAGAAGTCGTAAGAGCCGGGGGCCACGTCCTCCTCCTCGACGCCGGCGACGTGAACACGGGCGTCCCGCAGTCCGACCTCCAGGACGCGGAACCGGACTTCCGAGGCATGGGCCACATCGGCTACGACGCCATGGCCATCGGGAACCACGAGTTCGACAAACCCCTGGAGACCATCTTCCGGCAACGTGACTGGGCGGGCTTCCCCTTCATCTCGGCGAACATCCACTACAAGGCAAAGGACGGTCGACCGTTCCCCTCGCACATCACCAAAGAGTTCGACGACCTGAAGGTCACCGTCTTCGGACTCACAACGGAGGACACGCCGCTCAAGTCGAACCCGAACAACTCGAAGGACGTGGTCTTCGTTCCCATGCTCGAGGAGGCCAAGGCCCTCGTGCCCGTCCTCCGAAGAGACGCCGACGTCCTCGTCGCCGTCACCCACATCGGCCACTACCCGGAGGAGGCCCACGGCGCCGACGCTCCCGGCGACGTGACCCTCGCGAGGAAGGTCGACGGCATCGACCTCATCGTCGGGGGCCACTCGCAGAAGCCCCTCTTCGCGCCGGACCTCCAGAACGGGACGGTCATCGTCCAGGCCCACGAATGGGGCAAGTACGTCGGGAGGGTCGACTTCGAATTCCTGAACGGGAAGCTCACCTTGAAGAAGTCGGAACTCATCCCCGTGAACCTCAAGGACTCGCCGGTGAAGATCCAGCCCGACGCCTACCTCGAGGCGATGCTCAGGCCCTTCAAGGAGAAAGGTGACTCGACCCTTCTGATCGAACTCGGGACCGCGGACGCGGAGTTCGTCGGAAGACGGGAGGTCGTCCGGAAGCAGGAGACCAACCTCGGGAACCTCCTCTCCCGCGCCTACCACGAGAAGTTCAACGCCGACCTCGCCATCTCCAACTCCGGCGGGATCCGGGACTCGATCTACCCCGGGAAGGTCACCTACGAAACCGTGCTCATGGTCCTCCCCTTCGGCGGAGAAGTGGGCGTCGCGGAGGTCAGCGGGAAGGACCTCCTCCCCTACCTCGAGCACTCGCCCCCGGGTCCGGAAGCTTCCCGCAGATGAGCGGCGTGCGAATCTGGGCGAGCCGGGAAACGAAGAAGATCACCAGGCTTCTGATCGACGGGAAGGACGTGGTGGAGACGAAGAAGTACCGGATCGCGCTGCCGGAGTTCATCGCCCGCGGAGGCGACAAGTATCCGGTGCTACCGTTTAACAAGTTCGGCTACGTGGATGCCGACATCCTCAAGGACTTCATCTTGAAGGTGAAGGTCCTCCGGGCGGCGGAGTTTGCGCCGACGAACTACATTACGGTGGAGTAAGATCGACGCTGCGCTTCGACGGCGACGTTGTGGTTCCGCGCTATTGTTGAAAAAGATTTCGCACAGCTTCGTCAGCGCCGTTGTTTTGGAACCACCACAGTTACGCATGGCTTCGTCGGCGCCGCTGTTCTAAAACCAAATTGCGCAGAGCTTCGCCGGCGCCGTTGTCACTCCCATACTACATCGTCGGCTGTGTCTCGGCCGTGGTCGTAGCCGTCGCAGGCTTCGGAAGCTCGATCACGAAGGTCGTGTTCGGAGCATCGTCTTGGTAGTAGAGCGCGCCCTTGTGATCCTCGATGATCCCTCGGGAGATGCTTAGGCCCAGTCCCGTCCCGACGCCCACGTCCTTCGTGGTGAAGAACGGCTGGAAGAGCTTCTGCCGGACCGCCTGCGAGATCTTCATCCCGCAGTCGCTGACCCGGATGCGGTACTTGTCGCCGGCGTCCTCCATCTTGATCCGGATCCACGGGTGCGGGTAGGAGGCGGTTGCCTGGTAGGAATTGTTGATGAGGTTCAGGAGCACCTGCGAGATCTCCACGGGCCTGCAGAGGATGGTCGGGTCGTCCTTGAGGTAGTTCACCTCGACGGCGGTGCCGTTGTTGTTGATCCGCTCCTGGCAGATGTCCAGCGTCTCCTCGACGATCTTGTTGATGGAGTAGTTCACCTTCTCGTCCATGGACGACTCGCGGGAGAACCGGCGCATCCCGTTCACGATCCGCGAGATCCGGCCAACCGTCTGGTCCATCTTCTCGATGTACTGGAGGAGGAGTTCGGGGCTCAGGGAATTCCGCGAGGAGTGCCGGCGGAGGAGGTCGATGTACCCCTTGATGATGCTCAGGGGGTTGTTGATCTCGTGGGCGATCCCCCCGGCCATCTCCCCGAGGGCGGAGAGCTTCGAGGTCTGGGCGAGGCGCATCTCCGCCTCCTTCCGGCTCGAGATGTTCTCGGCCATGACGATCACGCCGCCGATCTCCTGGTTCGCGGTCTTCCACGGCTGGATCGCCCAGCGGAGCCAGAGCTCCGTGTCCTGGACGAACTCCACCAGGTCTTCGTCCTTGCTCAGGGTCGCTCCGCTGAGCGCGCGCTCCATGTTCGTGATCCAGAGGGGCCTGAACTCGTTCCGGGCGCTGTGCCCTTCCCGGGGGACGCCGAACTTCTGCCACTCCTCCGTCCAGCGGGAGCTGAAGGCGAGGTAGTTCAGGTTCTTGTCGAACATCGCCACCGGGGTCGGCAGCGACTGGATCATGGACTTGAGCTGCTGCTCGGAGATGACGAGGCTCTGCTCCCACTTCACCACGGGGGTGACGTTGATGTTCACGCCGGTCACCCGGAGCGGGGAACCGTCGGGGTTCCGGTGGATGATGCAGCCCCGGTCGATGCACCACTGGACCTCCCCGGTCTTGGTGATCATGCGGTAGCGGCATTCGTAGAAGAGGTTATCGCCCTTGAGGTGCTTGTCCAGTTCCTCGAAGACCCGGTCGATGTCCTCCGGGTGGACGACCGTCTTGAAGGACTCGAGGACCTGCGGGAGTTCGTTGTACTCGTAGCCGAGCTTGTTGTACCAGGTCTTGTTGAGCGAGAGCTTGTTGCTCGTGAGGTCCCAGTCCCACTTGCCGACCTGCGCGCCCTCGAGGGCGAGGTCGAGGCTGAGCTTGGCTTCGTTGAGGTCGTCGAGCTTCTTCTTGAGGTCGTTCTCGAGGTAGTTGATCCGGTGCCGGAGTTCCTTCTCGTAGGTGTGCCGCTTCTCCGTCTCGATGAGGCGGCCGATGAAGTCGGAGATGGACGCGGCGAAGTTCTTGTCCAGGATGTCCCAGGCCTTGCAGGTGACGTTCTCGCAGCAGATGACGCCGATCATCTCCCCGTCGGAGAAGATCGGAGCGTCCAGGAGGGACTTGATCCCGAGCGGGACGAGGTAGTTCTTCTCGAGCTCCTTGAGCTTCCCGTCCCGGAGGCAGTCTTCGCTGGCCACCACCCGGGCTTCCTTCACAGCCTCGAAGTACAGCGGGAAGTCCCGCTTCACCATGGTGGTTCCCTGGGAGTTCTCCTTCCCCTGGATGAAGGTCAGTTCTTCGAACATCGACTCCCGGTCGACGGTGAAGAACCACACACCCACCCGGGAGACGCCCATGACCTCCGAGACCTTCCGGCAGATGATCTCCAGGGCCTGGTGGCGGCTGGACCGGTAGAGCTCGACGTCCTTGGCGAACCAGCTCTGGGCTTCGTGGTAGCGTTCAAATTTCTCATCGATCATGACGTAAAAATCCTTTTAGTGAAGTCCGGCCCGTCTTAGCAGTGCCCCGACGTCCGGCTCCTGGCCCCGGAACTTCTTATAGAGTTCCATCGGGTGCTCGGTGCCGCCCCGCTCGAGGATGTGCTCCCGGAACTTCTTCGCGACGTCGCGGTTGAAGATCCCCGACTGCTGGAAGAACTCGAAGGCGTCGGCGTCGAGCACCTCGGCCCACGTGTAGGAGTAGTACCCGGCGGAGTAGCCGCCGGCGAAGATGTGCGAGAAGGCCGTGGAGATGCTGGTCTCCGGGAGCCTCGGGAGGAGCGCGGTCCGCTCGGTGATCCGGGTCTCGAACTCGTTGATGTCGGTGATCGTCTCGGGGCTGACGCTGTGGTAGGCCATGTCCAGGAAGGCGAAGGTCAGCTGCCGGAGCGTGCCCAGCCCCTCGAGGAATTTCCCGCTAGCCTTGATCTTCTTCACCAGATCCTCGGGGATCTTCTCCCCGGTCTCGTAGTGTCGGGCGAAGAGGTCCAGGCACTCCTTCTCCAGGACCCAGTTCTCCATGATCTGCGACGGCAGCTCGACGAAGTCCCAGTAGACGTTGGTCCCCGAGAGCTCGCGGTACGTGCACTTGGAGAGCAGGCCGTGGAGGGCGTGGCCAAACTCGTGGTAGAGGGTCAGGACCTCGTCCAGCGAGAGCAGGGACGGCTTGGTCTTGGTGGGCTTGGTGAAGTTACAGACGATCATGATGTGGGGCCGCTCGACCTTCCCGTGGTACATGCCCTGCTCTTTGATCCCGGACATCCAGGCGCCACCACGCTTGGTGGGCCTTGGGAAGAAATCGGTGTAGAAGAGGCCCACGAAGGCCTTGCTATCCTGGTCGAAGACCTCGAAGGTCCGCACGTCCTCGTGGTACTTCGGGACGTCGAAGGCTTCCCGGAACTCGAGCCCGTAGAGCAGGCCCGCGACCTTGAAGATCCCGTCCACGACGTTCTCGAGCTTGAAGTAGGGCCGGAGCATCTCGTCGTCCAGCGCGAGCTCCTGGCGTTTCAAAATCTCCGAGTAGTAGGAGGCGTCGTAGGACTGGAAATCCGTGATCCCGTCCTGTTTTCTGGCGAGCTTCTTGAGCCGCTCCACGTCTCTCTCGGCGTGGGGCTTGGCCTTGGCGAGGAGGTCTTCGAGGAAATCCATGACCTTCTTCGGCGACATGGCCATGCGCTCCTCCAGCACGTAGTCGGCGTGGGTGTTGAAGCCCAGGAGCTTCGCCCGCGCGGTCCGGAGCTTCAGGATCTCCTTCAGCGTCTCCTGGTTGTCGTACTTGGTCTTGTACGTCTTCGACGAGCTCGCGAGGAGGAGCTTCTTGCGCAGGTCCCGCTTCTTCGAGTAGGTGAGGAACGGGATCATCGACGGAGCGTCCAGGCCGAAGCACCAGGCCCCGGGCTTCCCCTTCTTCTCCGCCATCTCCGCGGCGGCTTCGACGACGTTCTCCGGAAGGCCGGCGAGGTCGGCGCGGTCCGTGAGCTCGAGGACGTACTCGTTGGTCGCCTTGAGGACGTTCTGCGAGAACGTCAGCGTGAGCTTGGCGAGCTTCTCGTCGAGCTCGCGCATCTGAGCCTTCTCCGAGTCCGCGAGCAGGGCCCCGTTCCGCGTGAACGACTTGTAGGTCTTTTCGATGATGGTCAGCTCTTCCTTGCCGAGCTTCTGGTCCAGGCGCGTGTCGTAGCAGGCCTTCACCTTGGCGAAGATCTGCGGGTCGAGGGAGATGTCGTTCCCGAAGCGCGTGAGGACCTCGGTCATCTCCGGGGAGATCTTCTCCAGCTCCTCGGTGCATTCGGCGGAGTGGAGGTTGAAGAAGATCCCGGCGACGTAGTCCACCTGCTCGGTGATGTCGCTCTTCTCGACGATCACGTGGGCGAAGTCGGTGCGCGGGTCCCGCTTGTATCTTTCGAGCTTCGTCTTGGCCGTTTCCACCGCGGCCTGGAGGGCCGGGAGGAAGTCCTCGGTCTTGATCCGATCGAAGGGGTACGCGCCATGCTTGGCTTTCGGAACTTCCAGTAACGGATTCTGCATACTGACCGCCTTAGTTGAAGAGTCTCTGCCGCACCTTGAATAGGCCCAGGACCAATCCCACCCATACAACGATG
>SXUH01000383.1 GCA_005791855.1 Bdellovibrionales bacterium | reverse complement strand
CAGATCCAAGGTAACTCGGGCCAGATCGTCGCCCGGGAGCTCTTCATCGGCGGCGATAGCTGCAAGAGCCTGCCGGTGGTGGGCCACGAGTTCGGCCACGCCATCGGATTGAACCACGCGACGATTACGAACAAGCAGTACCCGACGGCTTCCGAGGAATACGGTGACACCTCCGACCTCATGGGGTTTTCAAACTATCCGACGAAGGGTCTGAACGTGATCAACAAGCTCAAGCTCGGGTACCTCACCGACGCAGAGGTGAAGACCGTCCTCGCGGACGGGCAGGCACACACCATCGGTCCGGTCAGCACTCCCCTCGTGGATGCGGGCGTTCCCTTGGCCCTTCGGTTCGAGGACCTCCAGCTCTCGGCGCCGATCTTCCTGAGTTACCGCCAGCCCTTCGGCTTCGATGCGAATCTAAGCTACAGCTTCCAGTCCACGCTCTCCGTCCATTCCCTAAACCCCTACGTGCGGTCGAAGTCCTGGTTGATCGCGAACATTGGAGTGAGCCAGAGCCTCCAGACTCCCAATGGATCTGTGATCACCCTCCAGAGCATCAGCGGGACGACCGCCGTGGTTCGAATCACGGGGGCCGGAGGACAGGCACCGGTTAACCAACCGCCGACGGTGAACGCAGGTGCGAATAAATTCCTCGTGCTCCCTGCCACCGTCTCCCTCTCCGGAGCAGCAACCGATCCCCAAGGCGGCGCGCTTAGCCATAATTGGAGCAAGGTAAAAGGTCCAGGGACCGTGAGCTTTAGCAACAGCACGGCCCTAGCGACGAGTGCGAGCTTCTCTGTGCCGGGCCTCTACCTCCTGCGCCTAACCTCCAGCGACGGTTCCCTCTCCAGCAGCGACGACGTCCTCGTGATCGTAAGTCCGGAACGAGCCCTCATGAGCCTCTAGACGATCCTGCTGAGTTTCAAGAGCTAAATCATCCGGTAGCACATTTGAGGTAAACTTTAGGCTCATTGCCGTGGGCGGTGCTGACCGCGGAAGCCTCGGCGAGATACAATCGTGGAGATTTTTTCCGTTCGAGAGGAGGACCCATGAGAGCCAGAGCTAGAGCCATCGCCCGTGACGACAATGCCATCAAGAGGAATCTCCTCTACGCCCTCCTCGTCCTCGGAGTCATCCTCGTCGTCCTCCGGGTCGCGGCACCTTACGCGGTGAAGGCCTACGTCAACCAACTTGGAGCGGACGAGAAAGGCTACACCTTCAAGATCAGCGACCTGGATCTGAAGCTCCTGAAGGGCAAAGCCATCGTCCGGGATCTGGTGGTCTTCAACAAGAAGACCGACGTCACCTACGTCCGGGTCAACGACCTCGAGCTGGACTTCGACTGGTCCGAGCTCTTCGACGATCACAAGAACTACGCGGCCACGGCGGACCGGGCCGACATCACGGTCTCGAAGGACTTCATCGATGAGGTGAACCGCGTGAAGAACGAAGCCAAGGAGCGGGTCCCGAGTATGATCTACCTCGACCGGGTCACGGCAGGGATCCAGCGGATCAATCTCCGGGAGCTCCGGAACGGGTCCCCCCGGACCATCGTCTCCCTCAGAGACGCGGACGTCGTGCTCCGGGACTTCGGTCTCGGGTCGAGGAACGTGAAGACGAGCTTCGATCTAAAGTCGAAGCTCGTAGGAGGAGGGAGCGTGGTCATGACCGGGAAGACGAGGCTCCAGGAAAAGGAAACGCCCTGGGTGATCGACGGAAGCCTCCGCGGGATCACCGCCGGAGTGATCGAGAAGATGGCGGGGGACCGGCTCCCGCTGAAAGTTGAGCAGGCGAACTTCGACGCCGACCTCGTCGCCTGGTCAAACGGTGGGAAGATCTTCGGCCACATCCTTCCGAAGATAAAGGACGTGGAGCTCAAGGACGATGCGGAAGAAGGCTTCATCAAGCGCAACGTCGCCAAGGCGGCGAACTTCATCTTCGACAAGGCCAAGCCGGAGGACAAACCCATGAGCCTGAAGCTCCCCTTCTCCCTGAAAGAAAATCTTCGCATCGACGTGCCCGGAACGGTCGAGATGATCCAGGCGCAGGAAGAGTAGCGGCCGGCTTCGGCAGCCCCGCTTCGGCAGCCCCGCTTAGGCAGCCCCGCTAGAGGTAGAGTCGCCGGATGGTCTCATCCCAGAGTTTCTTCTTGGCCGGGTAGTAGGGATCGTTTCCGGAGGTGAACTTCTTCTCGAGCTTCCAGAACCGGCCCATCTCTTCGATCCCGACCGCGTTCTTCCCGACGAGGCAGCCGACCGCGACGCCGAAGGCGGTGGTGTCGATGACCTCGGGGCGCAGGATCGTTTTCTGTGAGAAGTCCGACTGCATCTGCAGGAGGAGATCGTTCGCGGCGGCGCCGCCGTCCACCTTGATGTCGTTCAACGTCGTGAAGTCCTTCTTGAAGCTCGCCACGGAGTCGTTCACCGAGAGGGCCATCCCCTCGAGGCAGGCGCGGGCGATGTGGCCATTGTGCGTGTCCCGGGTCAGGCCGACCAGGGCGGCCTTGGCGTGCGGGTTCCAGTACGGAGTTCCGATGCCGGTGAAGAAGGGGAGGAAGAGGACGTTCGCCATCTGCGAGAGGTCGGTGACCTCGCGGGCGAGCTTCTCGACCTCCGGGGAGGCCTTGATGCTCCGGAGGTTATCCCGGAGCCACTGGACCGCGGCGCCGGCGATGTAGGCGGAGCCCTCGAGCGCGTAGACCTTCTTCCCCTTGAACGAGTAGGCCGCGGTCGTGAGGAGACCGGTCTGGGAATGGATGAGCTTCTGGCCGATGTTGAGGAGCAGGAAGGCGCCAGTTCCGTAGGTGCACTTGAGGTCGCCTTCCTTCACGCACGCCTGGCCGAAGAGGGCCGCCTGCTGGTCGCCGAGGATGGAGAGGATGGGGATCCCGTCCGGGAGGATGCCGCAGTTCCTCGTCTGCCCGAAGTCCGTGAAGGACTCGCGGATCTCGGGGAGGAAGTCCCGGGAGAT
>SXUH01000382.1 GCA_005791855.1 Bdellovibrionales bacterium | reverse complement strand
GGATCTTTTTTTGTATAATCCAGTGAGTTCCTATACCCTCTCTTGAGGCATTGAGTCAAGCAACGGACAGGTATTTATGGCCACTAAACTAATTCTCCATCAGACGCACCATACTCTGGCGGATTTTGAAGGCATTTTTAAAACCATCAGAGAGTTCTCCAAGGTGGATGGCCTGCATCTGTTTCCCGAGCTCTTCCTCACCGGATATCCGCTCCAGGATCTGGTCCTGCAGAGGGCCTTCATCGACACCTACCTGGGCTTTCAAACCGGCCTGGATGCCTGGGCCCGCGCGTGTCCGAAGGCGAGCTGGAGGGCCCTCCTCGGAGGCCTGCGCTTCGAGATGGAGAGCTCGGGCATCCCGACGAAGATCAAGAACGTCATCTACGAGCTCGTCCCCGGCGAGGGCCTCCGCGTCCTCTACACCAAGCGCCTCCTCCCGAACTACGACATCTTCGACGAGCAGAAGTACTTCACCCCGGGGACGGCGAACGCCTACTACGACTTCGGCGGGCACACCTTCGGCCTGCAGATCTGCGAGGACATGTGGGCCTCGAGCTTCCACGAACTCGACCCCTGCGAAGACATGGCCCGGGAAGTGCGGGAGAAGAATCTGAACCTCTCCGCGGTGATCAACCTCTCCGCCTCGCCCTTCGAAGCGGCCAAGCGCAAGAAGCGCTTCGAGCGGGCGAAGAACATCTCGCTGCTCTTCGAGTGTCCCTTCGTCTACGTGAACCGGGTCGGCGGGGAGGACGAGATCCTCTTCGACGGGGCGAGCTTCGTCGCCTCCGGGGCCCGGCTCTCCCTGGAGCTCAAGCACTTCGAAGCCGACGAGCGGAGCTTCGAGCTCGAGGCCCTCACCGGCGACTACCAGGGGAAGCCGAACTTCCGTCCGGAGAACACCTGGGAAGGGCTCTTCTCACCCCGGATCGACACGCGCACCACTCCCGCGACCCTGAAGTCCTGGACCGACCAGGAGTGCGCCGACGTCTTCCTCGCGCTGAAGTTCGGGCTCCAGGAGTACGCGCGCAAGAGCGGCTTCAGGAAGTTCCTCGTCGCCCTCTCCGGGGGCATGGACTCGGCCCTGGTCCTCGCGGTGGTGAAGCTCTCGCTCTCGCCCCAGCAGAGCGTGGAGGCGATCTACATGCCGAGCATCCACTCGGCCCCCGCCAGCACGGAGCTCTCCGAGGAGCTGTGCCGGCGGCTCCGGATCCCGCTCTCCTACTTCCCGATCAAGTTCCTCCACGCCATGGTCCGGAACTCCTTCACCCAGGGCTTCCCCGATCCGTTCGAGGGGCTCGTGGATGTGAACGTCCAGAGCCGGCTCCGGGGGCTCCTCCTCTACACCCGCTCGAACCAGACCGGGGCCATGGTGATCAACACGTCCAACAAGTCCGAGCTCGCGGTGGGGTACTCGACCCAGTACGGGGACTCGGTGGGGGCCATCTCGCTCCTCGGAGATCTCTACAAGACGGAGGTCTACCGACTGGCCAGGTACCTCAATGAGAACTTCGGCGATCCCATCCCCGCGGGGATCATCGAGCGCGGGCCGTCGGCCGAGCTCCGGGCGGGCCAGCTGGACCAGGACTCCCTCCCGCCGTACGACCGGCTGGACCCGATCCTCGAAGGGATCTTGAGCTACCGGCTCTCGAAGACGCAGCTCCAGGGCCTTGGGTTTTCGGCCCAGGAGGTAACGAAAGTGCTGGAGCTCTACCTGAAATCAGAGTATAAGAGGGCTCAGTTCTGCCCCATCCTCAAGGTCAAGGCCAAGAGCTTCGGCTTCGGGTACCGGGTGCCGATGACGTAGAACTTTAGCTACCAACTCAACGCATAGCCAGGAGTACGTATGTCAGACGAAAAGAAAAACAAGGTTCTCGGGAAGCTCAACGAGATCAAGTCCAACATCGAGTCCTTCATCTCGGACGTGAACGTGAACGACCTCAAGACGAGCTTCAACAGCATGATGAAGGACGCCAGCACGGACTTCAACCGCCTGGTGGAGAAGGACCTCCAGAACGTGAAGAAGAAGTTCAAGAGGGAGAAGGCCGACTTCGAGAAGAAGGCCAAGAAGTTCCTCGAGGAGCACAAGAAGGAGCTCAACGGGCTCCAGGGACAGTTCGACAAGCTCATGAAGAAGATCAAGAAGTCGCAGGAAGAGGCGCCGAGGGCCGAAGCGAAAGCTCCGACGACGAAGAAGAAGCCGGCCAAGAAAGCTACGACGAAAGCTACGACGAAAGCCACGACGAAGAAAGCGACGACGAAGAAGACCACCTAGCTGGCTTTAGGTTGGGGCTTACGCCACCACTTCGCCCATGTGGAAGACCTTCCCCCGGCCCGACTTCTTCGACATGTACATCATCTGATCCGCGAAGGTGATGATGGCCTTCGCGTTGGTCGCGTCGTTCGGGAACTCGGCGATCCCGACGGAGAGGGAGAGCTTGTACTTCTGGCCGTTCTCGATGGTGAACTCCGCGGCCTTGATGGCCTCCGAGACGCGCAGAGCGATCTTCTTGGTCTCGTCCAGGCTGGTGCGCGGGAGGAGGACGATGAACTCGTCGCCGCCGTACCGGTACACCAGGTCCGAGGACCGCAGCTGGACCTTGAGGATCGCCGCCATGTCGATGAGGATCTGGCTTCCCACCACGTGGCCGAACTGGTCGTTGACGTTCTTGAAGTAGTCGATGTCCACGAAGAGCAGGCTGAAGCCCGCCTTGTCGTGCTGGTACCGGGCGATGTAGAACTCCAGGTCCTCCACCAGCTTCCGCTGGTTGTAGAGGCCCGTGACCTCGTCGGTGAGGGCGAGGATCCGGATCTCCTCCCGCTTCCCCGTCTCCGTGAGGATGGAGAGGGAGGTCCGCAGGACGTTGGAGAGGTAGTCGCTCAGGATGTCCTTGATCGTGTAGTTGGAGGTGTTCCGGGCCACGAGGTACGAGATCTTCCCGTCGCCCTTCTTCACGAGGAAGTAGAAGTGGTCTCCCACGAAGCGCAGGCCGAAGATGAGGCCCGTCTGGTCGTTCAGGAACCGGTCGATGCGCTTGAGCTGGTGGTCCGAGAGCTTGAGCTTCTTCTTGAGCGACGGGAGGATCTTCTTCCCGGAGGCGAAGGAGATCTCCTTCTCCATCTGGAAGAAGAGGCCCAGGTACTGGTTCAGGGCCCCGGCGATGTCGTTCACCGACGAGAAGTTCTCGGGCCTCGAGAAGAGGTGGAGGACCGCCCGCTCCGGGTTCCACTGCCCGCTCTGGATCGCTCCGTGGAGCTTCAGCCGGTAGATCACCGTCCGGATCTCATCCTTGTCGATGGGGAGGGTGAGGAAGTCGAAGAGGCCCGCGCGGAAGCCGGCGACGATCCCGTGGTGGTCGGGCCTCGGGGAGATGAGGGTCACCGCGGCCCGCGGGAGGTGCTGCTTGATCCTCCGGATGTCGTCGATGGTCTTCTGGCTCTGCCGGTTGGAGAAGAAGAAGATGGCCTGGAAGCTCTTCCGGGAGACGCCGTCGAGGTCCGACACGTCCTGGAGGAAGCTGATGCGGAACTCGAGCCGGTTGTCCTTGAGCGAGCTCTTGATCTCGTCGATGGAGAAGGAGTCGAGGCCGATGGCCAGAATTTCTAGTACGGTTTGCTCTTTATTCATCACACATCTATGTTTTTCTTAAGTACGTCTAACGCGATGGACCTGTCGGATTCCTCCTCGAGCTCACTGATCGCGCCCTTGAGCGTCCGGATGGCCTTCTCCAGCTTGTCCTCCAGCTCGTAGCGACTCTCCACCGACCGCTTCTCCTGCGTGGAGATGGATTCCATGTCGAACTCCATGGCGTCGATCTTGCGCTTGAGCTCGAGGATCTTCAGGTCCCGGTTCCGGATCTGCGTCTCCGCATCGGCCTTCAGGAGTTCGAGCTTCTGCTCGAGTTCCTTCTCTCGCTGCTGTACCTTTTTTACATCAAATCTGGTCCTTTGTCCTGCTTTCTCGAGCTCCTGGGTGAGCATTTTATTCTTTTCCTCCAGGATCCGCTTCCGCTCATCGAACTGGGCCATCTTGCTCTTCAGGTCATTGATCTCTTCGGTCATCTTCTTCCGGGCGATGGTGAGGATGATCTTCGTCTCGTCGAGCTCCGCGCGGAGGGTGAGGTTCTGCCGGTTCGCCGCGACCTTCTCCTCCTCGAGCTTCTGGATCTTCGCCAGGAGCTCCTCTCGGTCGGCGCGCAGGTTGGCGATGGTGGCCTGGGTCCGGTCGAGGTTCCCGGAGTACGCCGCGAGCTCTTCCCGGGAGAGCTCCGGGGCCGGGTCGGCGCTGGCCCTCTTCGCCACGGGCCTCACGGTGGTGGAGTCTTCCGTCGGAAGCCGGCGGAGCCGGGTCGCTTCGACGGGCTCGGGCCTCGCCGGATCGAGGAGGCTGATCTTGGATTCGGTGTTGAAGTCGAGCTCGGCGCCCAGATCGAGGACGGCGGAGGGCTCTCCGGCGGAGAGCTGGATCTCCTCCTCGTCGTCGCCGCCGAGGTTGAGGTTCTTGTGGATGTTCATCTTCGACGCGTCCTGGATCATGAGCTCGTCGATCTCCTTGAGCTTCACCCGCGTGGCCTCGGAGAGGTCCGGGACTTCGACGGGGCCCTCGGCGCTCGCCGGCGCGGCGGCCGCGGAGACCAGGGAGAGGTTCACCGAGGTGTCGCCCGAGAGGTTGAGCGGCGCCTCGTCGGCGTCGTCGGTGAGGCTCAGCTCTTCGCCGGCCCCGCCCCCGAGGTCGAGCTCCGCGCTTCCCAGGTCCATGAGCTTCGAGTCGAGGGAGAAGTTGTTCGTGCCGGTGGCGTCCGCGCCGTCGTTCTTCGCCGGGGCGTCGTCGAGGGAGAGCTCCGAGTAGCCGGCGTTCTCCTCGCCGACGGAGAAGTCCTCTCCGCCGAGTTCGAGCTCCGCGCCTTCGTCGAGCTTCAGGTCGAGGCCGCTCTCCCCCTGCGGGGCCGGGGCTTCCGGGGACTCGTCGAGGTTAAAGTCGAGCTCGTCCAATTCTCCGAGGCTCAGTTCCTGTTCTTTGATGGCCATATGTTCTCCGGCTGCTTCAGTGTTCTTCTTGGGAGGGGCGGGCGGGCGCACGTCGGGGACGGTCTCCTTGGCCACGCTGGAAAAGACTTCGTCGAGGTGTTTGCTCAGGGACTCGGCCGTGGGCCTCGTTCCGGTGACCGCGGTCGAAACGGTTTTCTCGGCCACCGGCGCCCGGGAGACGGCCGGGACGGTGAGGCTCTCGACGATCTTACTAAAGTTCTCCGCCGAGATCTTCGCCTGGACGTAGGCGTCGCCGCCGACGGAACTACTCTGGTGGACCCGAAGGTTGTGAGCGGTGTTGTCGTCGATGATGTAGATGACCTTCGCCGCCGGCGCGGAGACCTTGATGGCCAGGACGAGGTCGTCGACCTGGGCCGTCGCCGCCTTGAGGTCCACGAGGAAGAAGGTCTCTCCGTCGGCCGCCGGGAGGATCCGCGAGAGCTGCTCGGCTTCTCCGACCACGATGGCGTCCGCGAGCGCGGGGATGCGCTTCTGGAAAGCCTCCAGCCCGTCCGGCTTCGCACTCAGTAGATAGTAAGTCATTCACGCACCCTGTTCCCTATCATAGCGTAGAATCCCCCTGGGAAACCCGGAGGCAAAGATTGCAGGCTTCGGGTCGGTTCACATCGCTGTTGCGTCCCGTCCAGCCTCATAATACAATCGACTCAGCCACCTGGAGGAATTTTGAAAACACTAAAGAACGCATTCGCAATGCTGATCGTTTCCATCGGCTTATCCCACGCGGAGGAAGCCAGCTACCTTCCCTCGAACATCCTCATGATGGACGAGAAGTTCGCCCACCACGTGATCCTCGTCGAGAAGGCCACGCACAAGCTGCACCTCTACGAGAACAGCGGGACGACGCCGAAGCTCGTGAAGACCTACAGCACGGCCACGGGGAAGTTCAAGGGCGACAAGTCGTCGAGCGGCGACCACAAGACCCCGGAGGGCATCTACACCATCTACGACTTCTTCTCGAAGGAAGAGCTCCTGAAGAGGCACGGCAAGTACGCCGAGATCTACGGCAGCGGCGCCTTCCCGATGAACTACCCGAACCTCATCGACACGCGCGCCGGGAAGACCGGGGGCGGGATCTGGCTCCACTCCACCGACGACGACAACCGGATCTCGAAGGGCCTGGACTCCCGGGGCTGCGTCGTCCTCCAGAACCTCGACCTGAAGGACATCTCCCAGTACATCGAACTCACGCACACGCCGATCATCGTCGTCCAGGACATCTTCCACCTCACGAAGACGACCTGGGAGCGCAACCGGAAGGACCTCAGCGACGCGATCTCCACCTGGACCAAGGCCTGGCAGGAGAAGGACTTCGACACCTACATCAAGAGCTACGACCCGAGGAACTTCCACGACAGCTCGAAGGGGTCCTACGAGGCGTACAAGGCCTACAAGAAGGCCGTCTTCGCCCGGCCGGATAAGCCGCTCATCAAGTTCGAGTTCATCTCCCTCCTCGCCACCGACCAGTACGCCGTGGCCCACCTCCAGCAGGACTACTCCTCCGCGGTGGTCAACGACATCGGGAAGAAGACCCTCTACCTGAAGAAGGACGCGAACTACGACTGGAAGATCGTCGGCGAGCTCTGGGAGAAGACCGACTCGAAGCACCTCGCCTTCACCCCGTCGAAGCGGTTCTTTAAAGAATAGGGAAATGAAAGAGATCATCCAAAACACCGGCGGCGACGTCGCCATCGTGATCTACGATGCCCCCCTCCCGCCGAAGTACTTCCGGTTCTCGAAGAAGTTCATCCGGATCCTGTTCCTCGTCGTCCCCCTTCTCGTGGGCCTCTCCCTCCTGGGCCTCTTCCTCTGGGGCGTGGGGACCCGGCTCAGGGACGCGCCGGCGCCGAAGTTCCCGGAGGTCGTCTCCGAGAGCGACCGGAGGACCCGGGAGCTCGAAGCCGAGCTCCGGGCCGCGCAGGAGAGCAACCAGAAGCTCACGGCCAAGCTCTCGGGCCAGGGGGAAGCCAAGGCCCAGGACCGGCCCTTCCTCCTCCACATCAAAGAGCCCTACGGGATGCAGAACCTCACGGGAGCGAAGAAGATCTCCCTGGGCCAGTTCGAGTTCACGCAGGAGAACGGCGGCGCCGTCCTGAAGGTCCAGATCATCAACGGTGGCCAGGAAGCGAAGGTCTCGGGCCACGTCATCGTCTTCATGGTGTCCGACGCCGGGATCCTCGGCTACCCGGCCGAGGTGAACGCGGACCCGGCCCGGGGAGTGAAGTTCTCCGCCGGCGAGACCTTCGGCGTCTCGCGCCTGCGACCCACCGTCGCGACCTTCGGGGTGGCCCCGAGGGGAACGGTGCGGTTCGTGGTCTACGTCTTCAGCCGGGAGGGTGACCTCCTCCACGTCCACGAAACCACACCGTACAAAGCAGGAGCGAAGTCGTGATCGGCGAACAGGATTTTCGGGAGTTCGAATACAACGTCCTCGGGGCCGGTTCCCGCATCCAGGGTGACCTCTACCTCTCCGGAGACGCGATCATCAACTCCACCGTCGAAGGCAGCGTCGAGCTCCGGGAAGGGAAGCTCGTCCTCGAGCGCGGGAGCCGCGTGAAGGGGAAGATCACTGCGACGTGCGTGGAGATCTTCGGGACCGTCGAAGGCGACATCGAGTGCTCGGGCCTCGTGTCCATCCGCTCCAGCGCCCACGTCCAGGGCACCATCAAGTCGGGCCGCCTCGTGATCTACCCGGGGGCCGTCGTCGAGATGAACGTCAGCACCCAGGAACCCAGTCCCTAGAGGTAGTCTTCGTACCGGATGAGCTTCACCGGACGGATGCGCGAGAGGGACTTCGCGAGGCTCTTGTCTCCGAGCACGAGGATCGTCATCCGGTCCCAGGGGTAGACCTCGAGGTCCGCCTGCGAGAGGGTCGCGGGGGTCATCTTCTTAATGGTCTGCGGGAAGTTCACCAGCTCCTCGAGGTCCCGCCCCTGGTGGTCGTACTGCATGATCTGCCCCAGGAAGGCCGTGGTCTCCTCGAACCCGAAGGCGTAGCCGCCGATCAGGTGGCCCTGCTGGTGCTCGAACTCCTGCGGCGTCACCACCCCGGCCCCCACTTCCTGGAAGACGTCGCGGATGATGGAGATCGCCTCGGCCGCGGTTTCGTTCTTCGAGAACGTGATGATCCCGGCGCGGCCGTAGTCCCGCTGCATGGAAACGTAGGCCCCCGCCGAGTACGTGAGGCCCCGCTTCACCCGGAGCTCCTGCACGAGCTTCGAGGTGAAGCCGCCCCCGAGGAAGGTCGAGAGGAACTGGAACTGGTCACTCTTCCCCTTGATCTCATCGTAGGTCAGGTACCGGCCGATGCGGATCTGGGCCTGGTTGGCGTCACCGGGGACGTCGGCGAGGTAGATGACCGACTCCGGCTCCGGCTTCTTGAGCGGGCCCGCCGTGGCCCGGGCTTCGTGGCTCCACTGGCAGTCCTTCCGGAGGACGTCCCGCATCTCCTTCACTCCGGCGGGGCCGGAGAGGTAGAGGATCTTCTTGGTCTTGTTGAGCTGCGCTAGCCGGTCCTTCAGGAGCTTCGAGGTGAACCGGCCGAAGCTCTCGAGCGATCCCTCCACGGGTTTGGCGTAGATGGTCCCCTCGAGCGAGAGGCTCCGGAAGATCCGGTCCGCGAGGGCCGAGTGGGAGGTCACGAGGTTCTTCAGATGGCTCCGGCTCCGGCTCACGTAGGAGTTGAGCTCGTCCTCCGGGAACTTCGCGTCCTTGAAGATCTCACACACCTTCCCCATCACCGGTTTGATGTCCTTGGTGAGGGCCTGGATGCTCAGGACCGAGTACTCGTGGGTGACGGTGTGCTTGAGGTTCGCTCCGTAGAAGTCGAAGAACTCGGCCAGCTGCCGCTGGGTCTCCTTCGAGGTCCCGGCGGTGAACTGGTCGAAGGTCGCCTGGGTGAGGCCCGCCATCGGATCCGAGAGCGCTCCGTCCTGGAAGAAGATCGACGCCGTGAACCGGGGGAACTTGTCGTCCTCGATCCACACCACCTCCAGGTCGTCCCACTTCAGCCGCTGGACGGAGTCCAGGAAGGTCGGCTTGGCCTGGGCGAGGCCCACGAGGAAGAGGAAACTCATCGCTAGGTATTTCATTGGCTTTCTCACTTGTGCTTGTTCCACACCGAGACGAACACGCTCGGCTTCTTGAAGGTCTCGTGGCACGCGGCCCGCACGTCCTCGACGGTGACCTTCTCGTAGAGCTCGAGCTCCGTCTTGTAGAAGCGCCAGTCCTCGAAGAGGGTCTGCCGGTCCCCGAGGAACTGGGCCAGGCCCGCGTTGGTGTCCAGGCCCGCGTAGAGGTCCACGAGGTAGTTGTTCTTGATCTTCTGGATGTTCTTGTCCGTGACCTCCGTCTCGCAGTAGCCCGCGAGCTTCTTCTTGAGGTCCCGGCGGAAGTCCTCGAGCTTCACTCCCCGCACGAGCTCTCCGCCGATGAAGAAGAAGCCGGCCTTCTCGAGCTGCTGGTGGGCCGCGTACACCGACGTGGCCACGGGCTTCTTGATCAGGGCGTACTCGTTGATGAGGGTCGAGCTCTTGCCGGAGCCGAGGATCGACGAGAGCACGTCCAGGGCGTAGCCCTTCGCGTGGCCCACTTTGTAGGTGGGGTACGCGAGCATGAAGATCGGGCTCGGGGACTCGCCCTTCTTGTTCACCACCTGGTCCGCCCGGACCCGGCTCTGGAACTTCTCTTCGGTGAGCTCGGCGTGGGCCTCGTCCACGGTCGGAGAGGCCGGGATGCCGCCGAACTTCTGCTTGACCATCGCCTGCGCCTTCGCGGTGTCCACGTCCCCGACCAGGACCAGGGTCAGGTTGTTGGGAGCGTAGAAGCGCTTGAAGTACTGGTGGATCTGGTCCCGGGTCACCGACTTCAGGTCCGGGATCTCGCCGATGACGGCGCTCCCGTAGGGCGTGTCCTTGAAGAGGCTCTGGACCATCGCCAGGTAGAGCTGGCCCCGCGGCGAGTTCTCGTAGCGCATCTTCCGCTCCTCCAGCACCACGGCCCGTTCCTTGTTGAACTCGTCCTCGTCGAGGTTGAGGTTGGCGAGGCGGTCGGCTTCGATGTCGAGGATGGTGCCTAGCTGGCCGGACGGGAGGTTCTCGTAGTACACGGTCTGGTCGTTGGTGGTGTAGGCGTTGGTGGAGCCGCCGCTGCCTTCGATGATGAAGTCCAGGCTGTTCTTCCCGAACTTCTTCGTTCCCTTGAACATCATGTGCTCGAGGAAGTGGCTCGCCCCGGTGATCCCCGGGACCTCGTTCTTCCCGCCGACCTTGTAGAAGAGGTAGAGGGAGAAGATGGGGAGCTTGTTGTTGGGGACGATGAGGGCGGTCATCCCGTTCGGGAGCTTGGCCTCCGTCACGTCGAGGTTGATGCTATCGGCGAGCGTCTTCGGCTTCGGAGCGGTGGCCGCCGTGCGCTTGTCTCCGGTCGAACAGCCGGCGAGCAGGAGTAGCAGAATCAGTGTCTTCATAGTAGTATCCTAGTGATGAACAGAATCACGATCTTAGGTTCGGGGACGAGCACAGGTGTACCTATATTAGGGTGTAAGTGTGAGGTTTGCCAATCGACTGAAGCGAGAAATAAGAGGTTTCGCACGTCGGCAGTCATCCACCTGCCGGACACGAAAAAGATCCTCATCGACGCCTCCCCCGATCTCCGGAGTCAACTACTCGCCGCCGAGATCGACGCCCTGGACGCCGTGGTCATCACCCACGACCACGCGGACCACACCCACGGCATGGACGACCTCCGGCCCTTCGGGTTCGTGAAGGGAACCATCCCGGTGTTCACCGACCGGTACAGCTGCGAGAGCCTCACCCGGAAGTTCCCCTACATCTTCGACACGAAGAACTTCTTCCGGGACAGGCCCATCATCGGCGGCGGGATCCCGCAGCTGAAGCTGCACGAAGTGGGCCCCGGCGAGCACGAGATCCTGGGCCAGGGCTTCGAGTTCTTCACCCTCACCCACGGGTACGCGAAGACCCTCGGGATCATCCACCAGAAGATGGCCTACGTGGTGGACTGCAAGGAGATCCCGCCGGAGCACCTCTCCCGTCTGCGGGCGCGGAAGCTCGACCTCCTGATCATCGACTGCCTCCGCCCGGAGCCGCACGCCACTCACCTCCACCTGGATCTGACCCTAGAGTACATTAAAGAAATTTCGCCTAAGCTCGCGGTTCTGACCCACATGGGACATGAATGGGACTATCTTGACCTGCTTCAGCGGGTACATGCGCGCAGCGTGAAAAATGTACTACCTGCGATTGACGGACAGAGCTTCCTCTATTCTAATCAGTAAAAAAAATGTATAGAATATTCGATAAATTACGCCTTTAGTACCTTCATCTTTAAGGACGGGAGTTCCTATGAAAATCGCTATTCCAAAAGAAATCAAAAACAACGAAAACCGCGTCGGGATGGTCCCGAGTGGTGTTCGCCAGCTCGTGACCGACGGCCACGAGGTCTTCGTCCAGCACAACGCCGGGATGGGGATCGGGATCCCGGATGAAGAGTACGTCAAGGCCGGCGCGAAGATCGTCGCGACCCTCGAAGACGCCTACTCCGCTGGAGAGATGATCGTGAAGGTGAAGGAGCCGCAGCCCAACGAGATCGCGCTCCTGAAGCCCCACCACATCCTCTACACCTACCTCCACCTCGCGGCCGACAAGCCACAGACCGAGGGCCTCATGAAGTCGGGCGCGACCTGCATCGCCTACGAAACCATCCAGCTCGAGGACAACTCGCTTCCGCTCCTGGTTCCGATGTCCGAGGTCGCCGGAAGGATGTCCGTCCAGGTCGGCGCCACCTACCTGCAGCTCGACAAGGGCGGGAAGGGTATCCTCCTCGGCGGCGTCCCGGGAGTCCGCCGGGCGAAGGTCACCATCATCGGCTGCGGGATCGCCGGAACCAACGCCGCGAAGATGGCCATCGGCATGGGCGCGGACGTCACCCTCATCGACCTCTCGACCAAGCGGCTCGCCGAGCTCGACGACCTGTTCGAGAATAAGGTCAGTACGGTCTTCTCCAACTCGCACAACATCGAAGAGGCCGTGATCAACTCCGACCTCGTGATCGGCGCGGTCCTCGTTCCGGGAGCCAAGGCGCCGAAGCTCGTGACCCGGGAGATGATCTCGAAGATGCAGAAGGGCTCCGTCGTCGTGGACATCGCCGTCGACCAGGGCGGCTGCATCGAGACCTGTAAGCCGACCACCCACGAGAACCCTACCTTCGTGGTCGACGGCGTGGTCCACTACTGCGTGGCCAACATGCCCGGGGCCGTCGCCCGGACCTCGACCTTCGCGCTCACCAACGTCACCCTGAAGTACGCGCGGATGATCGCGCGGGACGGAGTCGACCGCTCGATCATGCGGGACAAGCCGCTCCGCCTGGGCGTGAACATCTACAAGGGGAAGCTCGTCTACGAGCAGGTCGCTCTCGACCTCGACCTCCCGTTCACCCCGCTCGCCCTCGATAAGTACCTCTAGAAAGCCCACCTCGAAGGGACGCGGAAGCGTCCCTTTTTAATTGCCTCTCCCCTAGGCCATGCTATCATGGTGTCATGTTTCAGAAGATCCTCATCATCGCAAACTTCGTGGTCGTCGTCCTGGGCCTAGGGCTCGTCTACTATTCCCACAACATGATCAAGCCCGAGCCCACCAACCAGACCGCGGAGGCCGACGAGCTCAAGGCCAAGGCGCTGGAGAGCTCCCAGCTGCAGCCGGTGCCCATCAAGAAGTTCGTGGTGAACCTCCACTCCCGGAGCACGCGCCTGCGCTACCTGGACCTGGAGATGAACATCCTCACCTTCCACCAGGACCAGAAGGAGCTGGTGAAGGAGAACGAGCACGTGTTCAAGGACGTGGTGATCGAGATCGCCTCGCAGCTCGAGCCGGATGACCTGGATTCGGTGACGGGGAAGATCTTACTGGAGAATCGGATCAAGAAACAGGTCAACGCGAAGTTCGGTCAACCTGTGGCGAAGCAGATATTTTTCTCTGGGTTTGTCGTCCAGTAGGCTTACTGGAGCTTGGTGTTCTCGTCTTGGTCTAGCGGGACGGCGTTCTTCGCTTCGTCTGGGAGAGACTCGAGGTACTTCTTCACTTCTTCTTTAGTGATCTTCTTTTCAGCTAGGAGACGGTCACGGACTCGAAGGTCTAATTGCTTGTCTTCAAGAGCTAATCTTAATTTCATGGGTCCTCACTTTAATAGAAGTTTTATCTTCTAGCACTATAAATGGACGATAGCAAGATTTGATGCTTATTGCCAATACTTAGGTGGTTTATTTTCTTCATCTTTAACCACGTACAGATGCTTCTTTCCAGACCTTTTAGGTCCCGATCTGCCCGAGGAAGGCCATCCTGACCGAAGCACCTTCTTGACCATGGGGTTGGTCTGGAAGCGGATGAGTAAATAGCTGATTCCCATGGCCAGGAGATGGGCCCAGGAGGTCGCAAAGGAGCTGAAGAGGGCCATGTAGACCTCGATCCCCGCCAGGATGTAGCAGAAGGTCCGGGCGTTCATGGGGAAGATCATCATCATGGACATCTGCCGGTCCGGGTAGAGGATCGAATAGGCGATGAGGAGGGCGAAGTTGATCCCCGACAGGCCGTGGAGCGGATTGTAGAAGAACGGGGTTCCGAAGAAGAAGAGGAGCCCGACCAGGCTGTAGACGAGGCCCACCAGCACCACGGTCACGAGTAGAAACCTCAGGTAAACCTTCGAGCCCCACTGGGACTCGAGCTCGGAGCCGATGAACCAGACGACCAGAGAGTTGAAGAGGAAGCTCAGGAGCTGCACCTCCACGAACGGATAGGTGACCAGCTGGAAGACGAACCCGGTGAAGAGGCCCGAGCCGGAGAGGCCCAGGAAGCTCACCGGTGCGAAGGCGCCGATGGCCTTGAGGATCGAAGAGACGAGGAACAGCACGCCCGTGGCGATGAGGATGAGCTTGTTGATCCGGGTGACCGGCGGAGCTTGGAAGTGGACCTGGCTCATGGGTGTCCTGCTCCCTGGGGCCTCTGGGAGATTTCGATGAGCACGCCGCCGGTGGACTTCGGGTGGATGAAGTTCACCAGGCACCCGCCCGCGCCGATCCGCGGCTCCGAGTAGATGAAGCGGAACCCTTTCCCGGTGAGCTCTTCGGTCTTGGCCCTCACGTCGGAGACCTTGAAGCACAGGTGGTGGATCCCCTCCCCCTTCGTCTCGATGAACTTGTGGATGGTGCTCTCGCTGGAGGTCGGCTCGAGGAGCTCGATGTGCGCGTTGTGGTCGATCTGCGCGAAGGCGGTCAGCACCTTCTGGTCCGCGACCTCTTCGACGTGCGGAGCGAACGTCAGGCCCAGGGCTTCGTAGATCTTCTTGGCCGAGGCGATGTCTTTCACGGCGATGGCGATGTGATCGAGGACGCTGTCCTGAAGTTCCGGGATGGCCATTGAGGAGTCTCCTTGAAAACCATATTATGCACTTCCGGAGAAACTGGGGCAATCACTAAAAACTAGGAGCGGGCACGGCGTTATCACAGGCGCCAGGAGCGGTGGTGTCCACCGGGACGATGGGTTCCTGGACCGGAGGGGTGCAGGCGCCGTTCTTACAGTCGCCGAATTCCTGAGTGGTGTAGCACTGCTGCCGGCAGGTGGTGTTCCCGGAGGAATCCGTCCCGGTCTTCACGATCAGGCACTTGGTGATCGGAGACTTCTGGCACCACTCTTTAGCGATGCAGAACTCGCCGATGGGCTTGCTGCAGAGAACGGCCGGAGTCAGGATGGTGTTGTGAGCGGCGCACTTGCCGGTGGTGCGGTTACAGCAGAGGCTCGTGCACTCGAAGTCGGTGGTGCAGCTGTCGCCGACGATCCGGTTCCCCTGGGGGGAGTTCTCGTCGATGCACTGGGAGACGAGGTTCTCGTCCCAGCAGCGGTTGTTGAAGCAGCACTCGCTCCCGCCGCACGAAGAGTTCGTCGTGCAGCTCTTGAAGTTGGTGTAGAGGACTTCGTTGCCGGTGTCCGTGCGGTACTGGGTTGGCCGCACCAGCTGGAGCTTCACCTCCCGGGAGGTCGCGATGACGTAGTCGACCCCGTTGTTATCCTTGGCGATGATCTCGATGGTGGCCGAGACGTTACAGGATCCGATGTGCTCGAGGTCGTAGTTGCGGCTCTGGGCCCGGGCGTTCGCGCCGTCCATCCACAGGGTCTTCCCCGCGCTGGCGAGGACCTGCTCGGTGCGCACGCCGTCCACCGCGGTGGAGCTCAGGTGCGAGACCCCGGCCGGGAGGTCGAGCCGCGTGGCCAGCGGGAAGAGGTAGGAGTTGTAGTAGATCCGATCCTGGAACGGAGACGCCTGGTTATCGTCCGGGAGCGGGAAGTAGCTCGCGACGGGATAGGCCACGAAGGAATTTTCCTTGAAGAGCTTCTTGCTCCCGTGGAGGTCGCTGAAGGCGAAGCCGAAGTGCCAGTCGTTGAAGTTCACGATCCGGTACGGGCCCCGGTAGTGGTAGGTGCTCCCGTACAGGGTCACCGGGTCCCAGAGGGTGGCCGGGAAGCCGAAGTCGATGTTCCGGAAGTCGGTGACGTTGGTCGACGCCGAGAGGGCGCTGAACTTGAAGGTGGTGTTGGTCCCGGAGACCGCCATCGTATCCGGCAGGGCCTTCTTCAGGTGCTCGTAGAGATAGTCCTGGTGGTAGTTCAGGCTGACGGTGCTCTTCACCTGGGGCCGGGACGGCGTGAGGGGAACGAGCACCGACCCGGAGGTCTTCACCAGCCCCTGGTCGAGGACCTTCGCGTAGGCGTAGAGGCACTCCTCGCTCGGCTGGTCTCCGCAGACGCCGACGCCGGTGAAGGTCGGATCGTCTTCGATCCGGAGGCCCCGGCAGAAGAGTCCGGAGTTGCGATTCTCCTGGACCGGCGTGTCCCCGTCGGCGTAGTCGTAGTCGTTGTAGTCGAAGAGGTCGTACGGAAGGCGCACGGCCCGGAACGGCTCCGAGCGCAGGTCCATCACCAGCACGCTGATGGCGGTCGCCGGCGTGATCCCCGGCGCCTGGGCGACGGTGGCCGGGATGGTGACCGGCTCCTTGCCGATGCCGAACTTGAACCGGACCTTCACGTGCCGGTCGGCGAGGGTTCCGACGTTGATCCCGGCGAGGTAGAGCCGGCCCTGGTAGTTCTTCGGAATGGTGAGCTTCCGGAGGTAGCTTCCCCCGCCCGCGTAGCCGGTGCCGGTGGAGTACGTGAGATCGGAGGTGAGGTTGGGTTCGATCAGGTGGCGGATCTCGACCTTCGGCGGGAGGGTCGTTCCGTTGCCGACGGTGTTGCCTCCAGCCCCGGCGTTGTTCCCGCTCTGGGCCCCGCCGGTGGTCGCGGCGGCGAGGTCGAGGTTCCTCGTGGAGGGAACGTCGGATGGGAGGCACCCGGTGACGACGAAACTCATCACCAGAAGCTGACTCACGAGGATGTTTAGAAACTTGATTCTTTCCATGGTCTTTGGACCTCAAGGATTCTATCGGCACTCTCGTCGTAAATTCTTAAAATTATAATCTCCGAAGGTGGATCATTGGCCGGAGGGCACTCTTTCCAGACAGTTAAAAACCCGAGCTATTCACACCGGATCGGCACCCCTCCCCCCTGATCTCGTGGCCAGAGGACTCGGGAACTAGGTTTCTTCGAAGGTCCCGCGCTGCTTGTTCTTCCTCACGCGGGGAACGGTGAAGAGCTTCCCGTGGAAGGTGACGTAGTAGCCGGGCTTCATGATCCGCGCCGCGAAGATGGCCTCGATGACGTTCTGGGCGGCGTCGGAGTCGTCGAACCCGAGGGGCTTCATCGCTCCGGTGAACACCACCGGGACCTTCACCGCCGGGTACTTCTCGAAGCAGAACTTCGAGGTCAGGTCCATGGTGTCGGTGCCGTGGAGGATGACGATGGGATGGCCCTCCGTCTCGTGCACCCGGATCGCGTTCAGGATGAACTCCCGGTCGGCGTCGTCCATGTAGAGCGAGTCCTTGGACATGATCTGCTTCACCGTGATCTCCGTGTACGGAAGCCGGAGCCGCTGGAGGATCTTGTTCTTGACGATGGTGTCGCGGTTCTGGAGGGAGCCCTCGAGCTCGTCGTAGATCTTCTCGATGGTCCCGCCGGTGGCGAGGATGAAGAGGGGCATGATTTCGTTCGGCATATTCCTAAACTACCCTTGACGTTGGTGAAGTCGATCCCATATTTTGTAGGGAAATTTACTCAAAAGACAATACACCCATCTATGACACCATTTTCGGAGGAATTATGACAACTCGTAAAGGTTCGATTTCAGTAAAAACAAACGACATTTTCCCCATCATTAAGAAATGGCTTTACTCGGAGCATGATATTTTCGTCCGCGAGCTGGTCTCCAACGCCTGCGACGCCATCACAAAGAGATCGACCCTCGCCCGCGCCCAGGGCCACGAGACCCCGGAGGGGAAGGTAAAGTTCGAAGTCAATAAGGATGAGAAGCTCATCACCATCAGCGACAACGGGATCGGGATGACCGAAGCCGAGGTCGAGAAGTACATCGCCCAGCTCGCCTTCTCCGGCGCGGAGGAGTTCGTGCAGAAGATGAAGGACGTCGGGAACACGGCCGCAAAGGACGAGATCATCGGGAAGTTCGGTCTCGGGTTCTACTCCGCCTTCATGGTGGCCGAGAAGGTCGAGGTCGAGTCCCTCTCCATGACCCCGGGGTCGACGCCGACCAAGTGGGTCTGCCTCGGCGACACCGACTACGAGTTCGAGGCCTCGAGCAAGGCCGAGGTGGGGACCACCATCCGCCTCTACGTGGGCGAAGACGGCAAGGAGTTCCTGGACACCTGGAAGCTCCGGGAGACCGTCACCCACTACTGCGACTTCATGCCCTACCCGATCGCCTTCGTGGACGCGGCGGACAAGGACGGCAAGGAGGAGGTGCTCAACGAGACCACTCCTCTCTGGCGGAAGGACCCGCTCTCCCTCAAGGACGAAGACTACAAGGAGTTCTACCGGAAGATGTTTCCGATGGACCCGGAGCCGCTCTTCTGGCTCCACCTCAACGTCGACCACCCCTTCACCCTCCAGGGCGTGCTCTTCTTCCCGAAGCTCAACCCGGCCAAGCCGGTGCAGGAGAACGGCATCAAGCTTTACAGCAAGCAGGTCTTCGTCTCCGACAACGTGAAGAACATCGTCCCGGACTTCCTCGGACTCCTGAAGGGAGCCATCGACTCCGTGGACATACCGTTAAACGTCTCGCGCTCCTCCCTCCAGGGCGATCCGAACATCAAGAAGATCTCCAACTACATCATCAAGAAGGTCTCCGAGTCGCTCAAGAAGCTCTTCAACTCGGACCGCGAGCGCTATGAGAAGGCCTGGGAAGACATCGGCCTCTTCGTGAAGTACGGCTGCATGCAGGACTCGAAGTTCGACGAGGCTATGCGGAGGTTCGTCCTCTTCCGGAACTCCGAGAACAAGCTCGTGACCCTCGAAGAGTACCAGGCGAGCGTGCCCGAGGCCTACCGGGAGAAGCTCAAGGACAAGTACGTCTACTTCGAGAAGAACCAGAGCGACGAGGCCCTCCGGAAGCAGCTCCTCGCCGAAGGCATCCACGTCCTCGAGACCGACCAGTACATCGACCCGCACTTCCTCCAGCACGCGGAGATGTCCAAGCTCGGTGAGCAGAGCTTCAAGTTCTCCGCCGTCGACTCCGAGGTCGAGAACCTCCTCGACGCGGCCCAGACCACGCCGGAGGACATGAAGGTCAAGGACCTCTTCCGCCAGATCCTCGTGGGGGACAACAAGGAGATCGAAGGGAAGCTCGACGTGGACGTGAAGAACCTGAAGAACTCCTCTTCCTCCGCGTACTTCAAGGTCGACGAGCACATGAAGCGCTTCCAGCAGATGACCAAGTCCATGGGCAACACGGCCTTCAGCATGCCGATCAAGAAGACCCTGGTGGTGAACCCGCGGAACGCCCTCATCCAGAACGCGCTGAAGATCTGGGAGAAGGGAGAGAAGAAGGACCTCGCCGAGAAGATCTGCCACCACGTGCAGGACCTCGCCACCCTCTCCTCCGAGGGCCTGACCTCCGAGGACAAGGAGAAGTTCGTCACCCGCTCCCAGGCGCTGGTCCAGGAGCTCTCCCAGTTCGTCGTCTAGGAAGCCCGGGCCACTCCCCTAGGGGTGGCCCGGGTGCCCACCTACCTCACTGAGCCGGGACGGCCTGTTCCCTCAGGATCTTATTCTTCTCCTGACCGAGGGCCTGGATTTTTATATTCAGGTCCCGGATCCGGTCTGCGTCCTGCTGGTACGTCTTCAGACCCTCGGAGGTCCAGTGTCGACCCTTCAAGGAGCCTAGCTCCTGCTGGAGAGATTTCATCTCCTGGATAATCTCGGCGACCCTCTCCCGGCGGCCGTAGACACCGAGGACTGCTTGCTTCCCGGCGAGCTGCTGCCTAAGCCTTCCGACGTACTCTTCGCTCTCCGACGGAGTCCGCGGGGAAGTCCCGGGCCCGCGGATCGGTAAAACCCTCGTGAGGATCTGTTTGTCCTCTCCCTCCGAGGCCCTCTTGAATCCCCAGTGCTCGATCTTCTTTCCTCTGACCACCAGGACCTCGAGCAGTATATAGGTCCCACCGGCGTCGAACCTTTCACGCAGCAGCTCCAAGTGAGCGTCGCTGAAGTCGGCATCTAACCGGAGGACGATCCTCTGGGTCTGTCCCTCGGTTATCTTGGACATCACTCCTTTGAAGATCAGGTTGAGCGTGAGGAGAACCTTTTCCGTAGGAAGCCCCGCGAGCTCACTCTTCCTCGGCGCGTAGTGGTCGAAGATCCGGCCATTGATCCGGTAGTCCGGGTTCGACCGGATCTCCGGGATGGAAGGGTTCTGCTCGACGTCCAGGCCCACGGCCAGCATCGACTCCGCGGAAATGTTCTCGTACTCCAGATCGATGGCGTTTTGGATCTTCTCTTCGTTCGATTCCTTCAGGCTGATGTACTTCCCGGACCTCTCACCGGCTAGGGTTCCCGCGGTGGCCTTCGGTTCGAGGAAGCCGGTGATCTCCTTTTCGTACTCGGAGACCGGCATCTCGATCCCGGTTCCCCTGGAAGCACCGAAGGCCCTTCCGAGCTTGTTCTTTTCGGCTCGGAGGTCCCGGAGCTGCTTGTCGATGTGGCTGACCTGCCTCCCCTGGAGTTTCTTCGGGAGCAGACTCTTACTCGTGATCTCCCGGCGTGTCTCCAGGAGAACCTGGATCTCCGCCTCCAGGGCCGCGCGCTTTTCTTCCTGGGGATCCGGTACCTGGACCCCGTCTCCGACGAACTCTCGGATCTTCCGAGTTACGCACTCGACGTCGTAGCCGGCTCCGACGGGGTCGGAGATGGAGAGGAAGCAAAGGAGGATGAAGAGGCTCAGCGAGCTTCTGGGCAAAGGGACCATGGGTCCTCTTCGACAGGAGAGATCAAAGATTTACGAACGGTAGCAGACGGGAGTTGTCAGGAACGAGGGAAACGAAGAAGCCCGGCCTTGGGCCGGGCTCCAAACTTGAAACTTCGACGGTCTCTCGCTAGACGACGTCCTGGTAGCTGCCGTGGCGGAGGGAGAAGCTAGACGTGGCGGTGTCATCCAGCAGGTACCCCTTCTCCAGGTGGGCGATCGGAAGCATCCGGTCCCCCTTCAGCGAAGTTCGATTCCGGTGAACTAACTGGTTCTCTTCTCTTTCCGTCAGCTCCTTGCAGTGGATGCAGAGGTCGGCCGTGGGTCTGGCGTGGAGCCGGTTCAGGGTGATCTCGGCGCCGCAGTCTTCGCACTCGCCGAAGGTCCCGTCGGCGATCTTCTGCAGGGACTTGCGGACCTTCTTGAGATAGACGGCGTTCCGGGCCATGAGGCGGAACTCGATCTGGTTCTCCTTCTCCACGGAGAGGGCGTCGAACTCGTCGCCGTGCTTGTCCAGGGAGTCGAGCTGGGTCTGGGTGGCCTCTTCGTCGGAGAGGATTTCGAGGAAGATCCTCCGGAAGTGTTCCATCGTTGCTTTGTCCATAAAGCGCTCCTTAATTAGAGATTCGTCCCTGAGGTTCTTTGATGCTAATCCGTTAGTATCAAAGGTCGTCCAGACCATGAGAGCTAAAGGAAGAAATCCGTTTCTTAAAAACTCATACTTGAGTTCCCTTTCGTTCTCCCGGATACCATAAGCAGGTTCCGTGCCAACTCCGGAAACCGATTTTCTAGGGTTTAAGTCCGGGGGGCATATCCCTCGGGGGCATTTTAGGCAAACCCAAGGCCAAATAGGCCTCTGCCAGGGGTCATTCGCGCACTCTTAAGGGTTCTCCTGTAAGTCCTACAGGGTCCCGACACCTCTGCTCCGAACCGTGATATCTAACGGCCATCTTAAAATTCATCAGGAGTACTTTATGAAAAAGTCTTTCGCACTCATCGCTCTTGCTCTTTCCCTGAGCGCCTTCTCCCAGGAAGAGGTGCAGCTAAATAGTAAGAAGGTCTACGTGAACTCCGCCGAGGCGATCCTCGTCAGAACCAACCAGACTCCGGAGACCGTGGAAGTGACCTTCCAGGTTCCGATGGCCAACTCCATTTGTATCCGCCAGGCCTACACCCAGGTCTACGCCTACTCGGGCTTCGAGTGCGGCTACTACACCGGCTCCCGGGTGGTCTACTACGGCCGGGGCCTGCGTCGCTACGAGACCTACTCCTACCCTCGTCAGTGCCTCATCACCCAGGCCTACTGCGCCGAATACGCCTCTTCCACCAGGACCGAGCCGGATACCATGAAGCTTAAGTTCAAGAACCTCGCCGCCCTCGGCGATTCTGAATCCGAGACCTTCCGGGTCATCGCCAACCAGAAGAGACCAGACAGCGACGGCGTCCTCTACAACATCACTCCGGTGAAGACCGTCGTCCCGTACAAGGTCGAGAAGAAGAAGGTCCTTGGCCTCTTCAACACCACCTACGTCGTCGAACTCCAGTAATCTCCTGAGGTACGTGTGGGGCGGCTCACACGTACTTCTCCGACTTGTCCTTCGAGAGCACGATCTCACCCGTCTCGCGCAGCCGGTTCACCACGTCCATGATCTTCCGCTGAGCTTCCATGACCTCGCTCAAGGGCCTGGGCTTGCCCCTGAGGCTGTCCTCGATGTCGCGCTTCATGTTCGTTGAGAACATCCCCAGGAGGTGCTCCGTGAGCTC
Organism: Bdellovibrionales bacterium; assembly: GCA_005791855.1. GTDB lineage: Bacteria > Bdellovibrionota > Bacteriovoracia > Bacteriovoracales > Bacteriovoracaceae > Peredibacter. The sequence continues at coordinate 274 of SXUH01000382.1, read as the reverse complement.
CTTGCTGGCCCCGCGGAGGGCGAGGCCCAGGACGTCCAGGTCGATGTCCTGGAGGAGCCGCTTCATCATGGCGACGGTGAGGTAGCGGAGGTCGTCGAAGGTCACGAGGCTCTGCTTGAGCTTCACCGCCATCTCCGGGTCCCGGCGGGCGATGTCGGCGAGGAGGGCCTGCTGGCTCGCGAGGTCCAGGCCCTGGAGCATTTCGATGGCCGCTTTGAACCCGTCGAACTTCTTCTTCATCCGGCGCCCAGGTACGGATCGGAGGCCTGGAGGT
>SXUH01000381.1 GCA_005791855.1 Bdellovibrionales bacterium | reverse complement strand
GATGGCCCGGGCTCTCTCATCTTGGGTCCAGTCCATGTAGGCCTGGACTTCGGGGGAGGGGGTCCCGGACGTGTACATGTATAGCTCCCGGGAGATCGGGTAACTCTTGTCGGTGGCGGTTTCGAGGGTCGGCTTGATGCACTCGGAGTCTTCGGTCTTCTTGATGCAAACGGCTTTCACGTGCTTACTCAGGTACCCCATGCCCGAGTACCCGATGGCACACGGGGTGTTCTCCACCAGGTCGATGGATTCTCTCGAGCCGTTGAGGTCCATGGAGCCGAGCTTCAGGTCCCGCTTCTTCCCGAGAGTAGCTTCACGGAAGTACTGGTAGGTTCCGGAGTTCGACTGCCGCGAGACGCGGATGATCTTGTTGTCCTTGCACTTCGGAACCACCGTGCCGCGGATGTCGTGCCAGTAGGTGCACTTCCCACCCTCACCGTAGATGCAGGCGACTTCCTCGATGGAGAGGCCCTCCAGCGGATTCTTCGGGTGGACGAAGACCGCGAGGGCGTCCATCCCGACGATGAACTCCTTGATCTCCTTCCCGTTGTTCTTCTTGGCCTCTTCCTTCTCCTCGTCCTTCATCGCCCGAGAGGAATTCGCGATGTCGACGGTCCCGTTGATCAGGGCCGCGATCCCGGTGCCGGAGCCTCCGCCGGAGACGGCGATGGCGATGGACGGTTTGACGGCTTTGTACTCCTCGGCCCAGGCCTGGGCGAGGTTAACCAGCGTATCCGACCCCTTGTTTTGGATGATCAAAACATCGCTGTTCTTCGAACAGCCAAGCAGTAGGAAACTTAGTAAGATAAGCGCGCGCATGGGGTACCCTCAAATTTCGCAGATCATAGCCAAATCTATACCTTTTTTTTACTAAGAATTTCATTCTTAACCTAGTCTTAACGGAGTGATTAATCTTTACATATACGCAGCGAGGCACTAGCCTTTAAAGTCATATGGTTAGCTACGATCTCATTCTCCTTTGTTTAGCGTCTTTTGCCGCAGGTTTTGTGGATTCCATCGTCGGAGGCGGGGGACTCATCCAGTTGCCAGCTCTGATGATGGTCTTGCCGCAGTTTCCTATAGTTACCATCCTCGGAACCAACAAGATCGTTTCTGTTACCGGAACCGCCGTCTCAACTTACCGGTACTCTCGGCAGATTCCGTACCTGAAGACCATAATTATTCCCGCCATCATGAGCGCGTTCGTGTCGTCATTCCTCGGTGCGTACACGGTCTCCATCGTGAGCAACGAGTTCCTCCGGCCGCTCTTCATCGTCCTGCTCTTCTGCGTCTTCCTCACCACCATCCGCAGTAAAACCTTCGGCATCAAGGACCACGATCCCAACGTGGAGATCCCCGTGTGGAAGCCGCTCCTCATCGGCACGCTCGTCGGGTTCTACGACGGCTTCTTCGGGCCGGGGACGGGGAGCTTCCTCATCATCGCCTTCGTGGGTCTCCTCGGGATGACCTTCGTGCAGGGATCGGCCTACGCCAAGATCATCAACCTGACGACCAACCTGGCGGCGATCCTGCTCTTCGTGTTTAAGGGAACCTTCCTCTTCAGCTTCGCGCTTCCGATGATGGTGTTCAACGTCCTCGGGGCCCTCGTCGGCGTGCGCCTGGCCCTGCTCAAGGGAAACGAATTCGTCCGGGGACTCCTCCGGGGGATCGTCTTCCTCACCATCTTGAAGCTCAGCTACGACGTCCTGAGGAACTACCTCTAGAGGTACCCGCGCTTCATCTGGTCTCTTTCGATGGCGTCGAAGAGGGCCTGGAAGTTACCGTTCCCGAAGCCCCAGTGGTTCTTCCGCTGGATGTACTCGAAGAAGACCGGACCGATGTAGGTCTCGGAGAAGATCTGCAGGAGGTACCCGTCGGCGTCTCCGTCGGTGAGGAGCTTGAGCCTCTCGAGGATCTTGATGTCTTCCTCCACCTTGAACGGTCGCTTCGGGATGTCCTCGTAGTAGGTCGCCGGGACCTCGAGGAACTTCACGTCCCGGCTCCGGAGCTCTTCCACGGTCGAGATGATGTCCGGAGTCATGAGGGCGATGTGCTGGACCCCGGGGCCCTTGTGGATGTCCAGGAACTCCTGGATCTGAGACTTGCCGTTTTCCTTCTCCGGTTCGTTGATGGGGATGATGATGGAGTTGTCCTGCAGCTGCACCACTTTGGAATTGAGTCCCGTCTTCGATCCCTTGATGTCGAAGTACCGGGTCTCCACGAACCCGTAGGTCCGCTTGTAGAACTCCACCCAGTGGTCCATCTGGCCCTTCGGGACGTTGTTGGTCAAGTGGTCGATGCGAGAGACGCGGGTCCTGAGAGGCTGCGCCTTGGGATCTCGATCGACGTTCCTGAACCCGGGCCGGAATTCGGTGGCTGGCCTCTCGACGAATTCGTTCACCACGTCTCCGAAGCCCTGGATCGACGCCGTCTTAGTCTTCCCGTGCTCGGTTTCGATGGTTTTGAAATCCTGGAGAAGCTTCGCTCCGTTTTTAAGTGTAATGTCGAGGGCCTTTTCAACACTTTCAACCTGGAAAGAGATCTTACTCACCCCTTCGCCATGCGCCTTAAAGTACTTCCTGGAAAGGCTTGTGGGTTCCGTCGAACCTTTCACTAGGAACCGGACCTGCCCCTGGGAAAAAAGTCTCGAATCTTGACTCTCTGCTGTTTGAGTAAATCCCATTGTTGTGAAAAGTTTTACTGTAGGGGAGTCAAAGGAATCCACGGTAAATTCAAGGTGATCGATGTTCTTCAAGCCTGCTGGATTCTGCGACACGTTGTTCCCCTCTGGTAATTAAAACATCACAATCTTTCACCCATTCGAATAAGATTGTCAAAAACAAGGAGCGTTCTGTGTTAAAAATCGTACTGAGTTTCCTCGTCCTCATGAACTTCGCCCAGGCCAGACCCACCGGCGAACTGGGAGAGATCAATGCCCAGCTGAATAAGACCTTCGCCGAGAAGATGCCAAAGGAAGTGGTCCAGCTCTACAATAAAAACATCAAGGACCTGAAAGACTCGGGCATCGAGAAGCGCTCTTTGAAGGTCGGCGACAACGCGCCGGAAGCCGAAGTGACCATCGGCGGAGAGAAGCTCCCGCTCAAGAGCGTCTACGGCCGGGGCCCCCTGGTCCTGAAGTTCTACCGCGGCGGCTGGTGTCCGTACTGCGTGGCCGAGATGAAGCACTACGAGAAGTACCTCAAGGACTTCAAGCGCGCCGGAGCCCAGGTCCTCGGCGTCTCTCCGGACACGGTCGACATGTCCGCCAAGACCATGGCGAGCAACGAGCTCACCTACGACCTCGTGAGCGACGAGGGCCACGCCATCGCCCGGAAGTTCGGCCTGGTCTACAAGGCCGACGAGAAGATCGTCCAGGAGCTCAAGAAGAACGGCATCGACCTCACCGTCTACCAGGGGAACAGCAACAACGAACTCTCGATCCCCGCGACCTACGTGATCGATAAAGACGGGAAGATCGCCTTCGCCTTCGTCGACGCGGACTTCAGAGTGCGAGCGGAGCCCGAGACCGTTCTGAAAGCTGCCCGGGCCCTCAAGAAATAATCAGCGCCTCTTCTTTTTATTCTGACCCTGGTTAAGGGAGAAGCAGTCTTCCTTAACCATGGGTTCGAAGTAGTCCGCTTCCTCCCGCAGGACCTCCGCAGTAGTCGATTCAACCGCACAGACTTCCACCCGGACCCCGGCGCCCTTGAGGTGCCGGACGAGCTCCACGTAGTCCGAGTCGCCGGAGAGGATGATGATGGCGTCTACCTTACTGGCGAGCTGGGTGGCTTTAATACTAAGTGGAATATCTGCGGACTTGTGGCAGGGGATGACCGAGCCGTGGTACTTGCTCTGGAGCCGGTCCGCGAGCTTCGAAGAGATGTTCTTCCCTTCTCGGAAATAGATGAGTCGGTTAAGGCCACGGCCCTTCAGGAGCCGCGGGATGAGCACGTCGAAGTTAATCATGATACTCTGGGTTCTGTGCTCCGATTCCAGCGAGCGTTCGATGTTGTTTCCGTCCACCAGGATGGCCACGGATTGGGATATGGAGATCGGTGTTTCTTCCATGTTTTATGTCCTTGTTTGCTGATTTGTCCGTTTGCCCAAATGCGGGCTTCGGAGTATAACCAGAATAGCTTTACCTAAGAGATAATACAATGAGCTTTAAGATCCTAAACGGCAACGAACTCCTGGTCCAGGGTGCCCTCGAAGCAGGCTTCCATCTCTACACCGGGTACCCCGGGTCTCCGCTCGCGGACTTCTTCAACATCCTGAATTCTGAGAAGGAAGAGCTCGCCAAGAAAGGCGTCCGCGTCGTCATCGCGAACTCCGAAGCCAACGCCGCGGCGATGGCCTCCGGCGCGAAGCTGGCGGGGCAGAACGTCCTCGTCGCCATGAAGTCCATGGGACTCCACGTGGCGTCCGACGCGCTCTCGGTGGGGAACTTCGCCAACCCGGGGAAGCGGGCGGACGGGACCACCGCCGGCGTGGTGGTCGCGGTGGGAGATGACCCGTGGTCGATCTCGACCTCGACGCCTGCCGATTCGAGGTTCCTCTTCAAGCACCTCCACATGCCTTTCCTCGAGCCGTCTTCTCCCCAGGAACTCAAGGACTGGATGGGGAAGGCCCTCGACCTCTCTCAGAAGAGCTCCGTCTACGTCGGCATCCTCCTCACCACCTTCATGGCCGAAGGGGGCGGGCGGGTCGAGGTCTACGGCGAGAAGGAACTGGGGCACGAGCTCGTGACCCTGAACCCGAAGGAGTTCAACCTCACGGCGAACGTGATGGTGCCGCCCAACTCCCTGGTGGCCGATCGGGAGATGATCCAGAGCAGGTTCCCGAGAGTGCAGAAGGTCCTGGCCGAGCTCAATTTGGATCAGACCTTCGGCCCCAACGGCTCCGAGCGCGGGATCATCGCCGCGGGCGGAGTCTTCGAAACCCTGAAGCAGGTCCTCGAAGAGTCAGGCCTCCTGGAACATTTCTCCCTCTACAAAGCGGCGTCGTCCTACCCGTTCAACGAAGCCCAGCTCCTCCCGTTTCTCCGGAAGACCAGGACCCTCATCGTCGTCGAAGAGAAGCGCGGGTTCCTCGAAGCCGAGCTCAAGGACCTGGTCGGGAAGCACCAGCTTCCGGTGGAGATCTTCGGGAAGGAGTTCCGCACCGGGGAGAAGTTCGTGGAAGGCTTCCCGGCTTTCGGCGGCCTTTCCTACGAGATCATCTACAGCAAGCTCAACCTCGTCCTCGACGTCCTGGACTGGAAAGACCAGAAGGAGCCCTGTGCCCTCGACACGCTCCCAGTGACCTCGAAGCTCGACCTCCTCATCCCGAAGCGGCTCCCGACCTTCTGCCCCGGGTGTCCGCACCGGGAAACTCTCAGCATCATGAAAGACATCCGCGCCACCCTGGCGGACAAGGATGTGAACCTCATCTCCCACGGGGACGTGGGCTGCTACTCGCTCTCCTTCCTCGAGCCCTTCAAGGAGATGCACGATCTCTCGGCCATGGGTCAGGGGGGGGCTCTGGGGGCCGGGACCGATCTCTTCACCACCAATCCGTCGGTGGTGCTCATGGGAGATTCCACCTTCTTCCATTCGGGGATGACCTCCATCTCCAACTCGGTCCAGATGGGCCACAACATCACCTACATCCTGCTCGATAACGACAACACCGCCATGACGGGCCACCAGGTCACGCCGCGAACCGGCGTCTCCGTCGAAGGCCTGGTCCGGCCGAGGCAGAACATGCTCGACGTGGCCCGGTCCCTCAAGGTGAGCGAAGCCGTCGAGGTGAACCCCTCCGATCGCTACTTCTACAAGAACCTCCTCCTGGAGCTGATCCAGCGGCCGGGAGTGAAGGTCGTCGTCTCCAACAAGGAGTGCGGCCTGACCTTCCACGGAAGGAAGAAGCGGGAAGAACGGAAACTCTTCGGGGCGGGGGAGACCGAAGCCGTCCGGAGCTTCTACCAGATCAACACCCTCGCCTGCGAAGACTGCCGGGCCTGCGTGGAGATGACCGGCTGCCCGGGCCTCTCCCAGACCTTCGATGCCTACGGCACCAAGGTCATGATCGACCCGCAGATCTGCGTCTCCGACTCCTACTGCACGAAGATCAAGGCGTGCCCGAGCTTCGAGCTGGTCGAGGTCCACGACTACCATCCGACGAAGTACAAGGAGAAGGGGACAGCCGCTCCCCAGTGGAACCTCCCCGCGCCGCAGATCGGGAAGTCCCTCGAGGAGATCTCCTCCGGCGCGGACTTCCGGGCCATCGTCATCGGCGTCGGCGGGTCCGGAGTGACGACCATCTCCCGGGTGGTGGCGGAAGCCGCCTCCTCCATGGGAGGCCGGACGGACCTCGAGTTCAAATTCATGGACCAGAAAGGCCTCGCACAGAGGAACGGTTCGGTGATCAGCCACCTCAGCATCTACAGCGAGAAGAAGTCCCACGGCCCCGTCGTCCCCCTTGGAACCGCGGACCTCATCCTGTCTCCCGATCTCCTGGAAGGCGCGCGGGCCATCGAGTACCTGGGCCCCGGTGGACTCCTCGTCGTGGACTCGGAGTTCCAGGTCCCACTCTCCATCCTCCTCGACTCCGGGATCGAGGGAGACGTCACCACCACCAGAGCGCTCCAGGAAGAACTCCTCTCGAAGCTTGGCCCGAGGGTCATCATCGCTCCGCTGAAGAAGATGAGCTACGAGAAGTTCCAGAGGCCGGTCTACTCTTCCGCCATGATCCTCGGAGTCGCTTTCCAGGCCGGACGCCTCCCGTTCACCGAAGCCGATCTTAAAGTCGCTCTCAAAGAAGCGGTCCCGAAGGCCGAGTTCGAGTCCAACTGGCAAGCCTTCATGATGGGCCGCGAGTGGTTCCTTGGAAAAGATACGGTGAGCTCGGCAGCTCCAGCGGCGGACTCGAGCCAGACCATGAAACGCAGTGTCGCCCTCGCGGCCTACCCGTGGCAGAGTAAGGAAAAGTTCATCAACACCTGGCTCACCCAGACCTCGCTCTTCGCTAAGCAGTTCCCGAGCATCCCGAGAGACCACATCGCGAAGTACGTCCACGACCTCATCGTCTACGACCAAGGGCTTCGCCTCGGGGAGTTCTACCAAGACGCTCTCCAACTAAAGAAGCACGTCCACGAAGACGACCTCGCCATCGCCCTCCGGACGCTGGCGAAGACTTACTGGATCAAGGACGAGGTCTTCGTCTCCCACCTCATGATCTCTCCGCTCAAGACGGAGGCGGATCAGAAGCAGTACCGGGACCTCGGGACGTCCTACAAGGTCGTGCACATTAACCGCCCGGCCTTCGACGTCCTCGGTAAGAAGTTCGAGTTCGACTTCTCTCCGAAGCCGTGGATGCTGAAGCTCATGCGCCACCTGCGGATCCTCCGCCTGCTCATGCCGGACTGGCACCGGAAGGAGAGGTCCATCGCCCAGGAGATCCGGGCCGAGCTCTTGGCCGGGCCGATCTCGAGGAAGCGCCTCAAGGAACTGGACAACATCAAGGGCTACCGCGAGGTCCGGTACAAGGCCGCCGGGAAGTTCCTCGGGACCTCCGGATGAGCAAGATCATCGACGCCGTTTCCATCGTCATGACCTGCGGTGAGGAGATCTTCGCCATCCAACGCCAGTTCTTCCTCAAGGCGTTCCCCGGGTACTGGGCCTTCCCCGGTGGAAAGGTCGAAGACAGAGACGAGGCGTTCCACGCGCGGCACGAGCTCACGGCGAACCTCGACGCCCGGCTCTTCGGCGCCGCCGTGAGGGAAGGGAAGGAGGAGATCGGCATCGACCTGCGGGACGAGATCGCCGGCGGGAAGGTCCGCCGCGTGGACTTCCTGGGTGTCGCGATCACCCCGGACTTCAACCCCTACCGGTTCGCGACGTACTTCTTCCGCATCGACTTCACCGAGAAGCTCGAGTTCGTCATCGACCGGAACGAGGCCCGCCTCGCGAAGTGGATGAAGTGCTCGGAGCTCCTCCGGCAGTACGACCTGGGCCTCGTCCTGGCCGTCCCGCCGGTGATCAAGGTCATCGAAACCCTCGGGAAGAATCCCGCCACCAGGGAGATCGCCGACCTGAACTTCTCCTTCAACGCCGACGAAGAAGTCCCCCTGATCGAATCGCTGAAGTCCGTCCGGCAGATCATGCCCCTGTCCCACACGCTCCCGCCGGCGACGCGGACGAACGCCTTCCTCATCGGCGACGGGGACGCCCCGAAGATCCTCGTCGACCCGTCTCCCATCGACGACGACGAGTACCGGAAGCTCAAGAACACGCTCAGGCCCTACAAGATCGATAAGATCATGCTGACCCACCACCACCCGGACCACTACGAACGGTCGAACGTCCTCGCGCGCGAGCTGAAGGTCCCCGTCCTCCTCTCGACCTACACCTTCGACCGGATCACCGGCGCCGATCCGGACTTCTTCCACGGCGTGCGGACCCAGTTCATCAAGGAGGGAGACGTCCTGACCCGCTGGCTCGACCGGGAGGTGCTGGTCTACGAAGTCCCGGGCCACGACGAAGGCCAGCTCGCGCTCGCTCCGTCGGACCTGAGCTGGTTCCTCGCCGGCGACCTCTTCCAGGGGATCGGCACCGTCGTCATCGGGGGCGAGGAGGGGGACATGCGGAAGTACTTCTTCACTCTCCAGCGGATCATCAACCTCTCCCCGCGGGTCGTCTTCCCCTCCCACGGCATCGGCCTCGGCGGCGTCTCCATCCTCGAGAAAACCCTCGAGCACCGGAGGATGCGGGAGGCCCAGGTGCTGGCCCTCCACCGGAAGGGGCTGAAGGCAGAGGAGATCCTCCGGAAGCTCTACGCGGACGTGGACAAGCGCCTCTGGCCCTACGCCCTGGAGAACATCGACAAGCACCTCACCAAGCTCCGCGGAGAGAAGAGGATCTGACCGTGAACTACTACACCATCAAGTACGGTCCGACGGACCAGGCCCTCATCATCGACAAGCTCCGGAACGCCGGCTTCGAGCTGATCCAGGTGAGCAATGGCCTCGTGACGAAGGCCCAGGCGGACCTCTCCGAACTCCGGAAGACCCTCAGGGAAATCTCCGAGCTCGCCACGGTGGAAGCCCTCGATCCGAAGGATCCGACGCTGTCGAAGGATGCGAGAAAGTTTGTGGGGATCGAGTAGGCGGGGGCGGGATCGAAGGCAGGGGCCCGGCTTCTTGCAGGCCCCCTGTCTTACGGAAAAAAACTAGCTCAAAACAGTCCGGTGGATGTAGAGCCGAAAGACCTTGTCCTTCGTCCGCCGGATGGAAAAGTTTCCGTTCTCTTTTTGCTCAAGGAGGAACTGATAGTACTCCGGTTTCGTATCGGCAATCTCCAAGATCGACTTGCCTTCGTACTCTCCGAAATCAATTACCACCTTGTCCTCGGCAATGATACCCGTTAACGGACTCGTTTCCTGCGCCATTATTCCCTCCTTAGAATTCTGGTTACGTTTCTATCTTGAAACTAAATTGAATGTTCCCATTTTCTTCAATTTTTTGACGCTTTGAAAACTAGTTTTTGTAGAAATTTTTCAAGAAGATCACTAGGGCTTTAAATTCCTGAGGGTACTCGTCTGCCATCATCCGCTTGATGAGGTCGAGGGACTGGAACCAGCTAACCCCCTGGCGGTAGGGCCTGTCCGCCGTCATGGCGACGAGGATGTCGAAGACGGCCACGAGCGTGCTCTCGAGGCCCATGACCATGTCCGCGTCCCGGGCCTTCTGGTCCCGGGAGATCAGGCCCTTCATCCGGTCGTTGAGGAAGTGGTGGTGCTTGATGATGTGGAGGTAGTTCTTCGCCAGCGGGATCCGGCTGTCGAGGAGGTCGTAGGAGAAGTCGGCGTGGCTCGCGAAGAGCTCCTGGTCCCGGGTGGTGAGGGTCTTCAGGTCGTACTTCTCCGTGGGGATCATGGAGAAGCCGATGTCCTTGAGGTAGCTCGCGAGGAAGAGGTTCTCGATCTCCTTCTCGTGGAAGAGGTGGGTCGCCTGGAGGAAGGAGAGGAGGAGGATCGACGAGAGCATCGGGTGCGAGAGCGTGTAGTGGAAGTTCTCACTCATGAGGTTCTGGAAGAACTGCGGCTGGAGCTTCTTGTTCTCGAAGAGGAACTTGCTGAGGTTCTGCGTGCTCTGGAACTGGAGCATGAGGAGCTCGTCGCTGTGCGGGTTCTGGTAGAGGCCCCCGAGGTTGAGGGTCAGGAGCTTCAGGTCCTTCGTCCCGTTCTTGAGCGGGTCTCCCACCGAGAGCGCGCGGGTGACCTTGATCAGGGCAATCTCGAGGCTCTTCTTGATGTCCTGGAGGTCGTCCGGGAAGATGTAGACCTCCCGGTGGTTGTGCTTCACCAGGGAGAGGATCTGCTCCTTGGTGGGGGTGAGGCCCTGGTTGATCACCGGGAAGAAGACCCCGTTCCGGAAGACGTACACCGGGTGGCGCAGGCGCCGGGCGAGGTGGAGCTCGCCGACGGACACGGACCGGAGCTTCAGCGCGAGCCGGTGGTGTTCGATGTACGAATTCAGGCCGTTGATCGGTGACTGCATAGGGTCCTGGGCCAGGGGTGTTGCCACCTCATCGGCGCCGGACGGGGATTCATAAACCGTTTATGTGCTGCTCGAGGAACTTTTTGAAAGAGTGACCGTTTGCCTCCATCATCTTCGGAAACATGGAGATCGGCGTGAGCCCCGGGAAGGTGTTGATCTCGTTGAGGTAGATCTTCCCGTGGTCCAGGAAGAAGTCGATCCGCGAGAAGTGCCGCAGCTTCAGGCCGTAGAATAGCTTAGTCGAGTAGTCGGTGATGAGCTTCACCTGCTCCGGAGTCACGTTCTCCGCCTTCGTCGTCGTCGTCGTGTGGCTCTTGGAGGAGTACTTCTCTTCGTAGGAGTAGAAGTTCGACGGGCAGACGATCTCGCCGGGGTAGGAGATCTGGAGCTTCCCGTCGAACTCGTAAGCCGAGACCTCGAGCTCCCGGGGCCTCAGCCGCTTCTCGACGAGGACGAACGGCGAGTACTTGAACGCCTTCTGGAGCGTCTCCGCCGGATCCGTCCCTTTCTCCACCAGGTAGCAGCCCACCGAGGAGCCCTGGTTGGAGGCCTTCACCACCATGTCCCCGTGCTCGGCCTGGAACGCCTTCACCTTCCGGACGCTGCCCTCGCTCGCCTCGGTGATGAAGATGTAGGGAGTGTTCTCGACGCCGAGGGCGGTCGCCCACATCTTCGTCGTGATCTTGTTGAAGCACATCTTCGAGGTCTCGGAGTTGCAGCCGAGGTAGGGGAGGCCGATCATCTCGAAGTAGGACTGGATGTCCCCGGTTTCCCCCGGGTAGCCGTGGATGCACGGAACCGCGTAGTCGATCTTCTTCCCCGGGTTGCCGTCTTGCTCGAAGGCCCGGAGGTACCCCTTGGCGTCCAGCAGGTACTTCTTCCCGCGCTCGTCGACCCAGTGGCCCGACTTGTCGATCTCGATCTTCGTGAGGTCCACGGTCGGGATCGAGCTCAGGCACTCGCTGATGTACTTCACCGAGACCAGCGAAACCTCGTGCTCCGTGCTCCCGCCTCCGCAGAGTAGCAGGACGTTCTTCTTACTCACGGTTCCTCCTCCCTAAGTGGCGCCGGGACCTTCTCCCGGTCCAGCGTTTCGAACAGGGCCAGGAGATCCTTCTGGCCCAGGACGTCCGACTTCTGCTCCCCGTACTTCCGCACGGAGACCGAAGCCGTCTCGATTTCCTTATCCCCGAGGACCAGCATGAACGGGATCTTCCCGGTATGCGCCTGTCGGGTCTTGAGTCCCATGGACTCGTTCCTGTCATCTAGTCTAACACGGAAACCCTTCCGCTTGAGCTCGGTTGCGAATTTTTTTGCCGCCTCGAGGTGGAGCTCGTTCTTCACGGGGATCACCACCGCCTGCTCCGGCGCGAGCCAGAACGGGAAAGCCCCGCCGACGTGCTCGAGGTAGACGCCGATGAACCGCTCGAGGGACCCGAGGAGGGCCCGGTGGATCACCACCGGCCGCTCCAGCTCCCCGCTCTGGTTAGTGAACTTCAGATCGAACCGCTCCGGGAGGAGGAAGTCGAGCTGGATGGTCCCGAGCTGGAAGTACCGGCCAATGGCGTCCGCCACCTGGATGTCGATCTTCGGCCCGTAGAACGCCCCGTCGCCTTCGTTGACGAAGTACTCTCTCCCGGAGGCGTCCAGCGCGGCCCGGAGGGCGGCTTCGGAGTTGTCCCAGGTCGCGTCGCTCCCCATGCGCTTCTCCGGCCTGGTCGAGAGGCCGATCTTGATCTTCTTGAAGCCGAAGTGCTCGTAGCCGATGAAGAACATGTTCATGAGGGTCTTGATCTCTTCCTGGATCCCGTCGGACTGGATGAAGATGTGGGCGTCGTCCTGGCAGAAGGTCCGGACCCGGGTCAGGCCCGCGACCACGCCGGACTTCTCGTACCGGTGGAGCCGGCCGAAGTCCGCGAAGCGGAGCGGGAGGTCCCGGTAGGAGTAGCGG
>SXUH01000380.1 GCA_005791855.1 Bdellovibrionales bacterium | reverse complement strand
GGCTACACCGTCGTCGACCTCTCGACCATCGTGGCGACCCACCTCACCGAGGTCCTCAAGGCGAACCTCAGCGAGCTCTTCGGGCGGCAGGAACTCGTGCGCATCCTCGACACGTTCAAGGAAGACCATCCGAAGGTCGTCTCCGACCTCGTCCCGGACATCATGCCCCTGGGGACCGTGCTGAAGGTCCTCCAGAACCTCCTCCGGGAAGCGGTCTCCATCCGGGACCTCCGGACGATCCTCGAGGCCCTCGCGGAGTTCGGCCCGGGGACGAAGGACCCGGACGCGCTGACCGAGTACGCCCGTCAGGCGCTGTACCGGACGATCACCGAGCGGATCAAGAGCTCGGCCGGGGACGTCCCGCTCTTCACGCTCGACCGGAGCCTCGAGGAAGCGGTCGCGAGGTCCATCATCCACACGGACCACGGCACCCAGCTCAACCTCGATCCGAAGGTCACGCAGACGATCCTCGCGAGCCTCAACGAGAAGATCGAAGAGGCCACCTCGCAGGGAGAGAAGATGGTCGTGCTCTGCTCGCCGGTGATCCGGCGGCACTTCAAGAAGCTCACGGAGAAATTTATTCCCAACATGATCGTGGTCAGCCATAATGAGTTGAGTCCAGAAGTGAATATCCGATCTCTCGGCACCGTGAGGTTATAAAGAATGTTCGTTAAGAAGTTCGAGGCAGACACTCTAGAGGAAGCCCTGAAGGCCGTGAAGCTCGAGCTCGGGCCCGACGCGATCATCCTGAAGACGATTACAAACAACGGATTGAAGGGCGCCTTCAAGAAGAAGCGCATCGAGATCACAGCGGCCATCTCCGAGCGAAGCTTCGAGAAGAAGGCGAAGGTGGACAAAGTGTTGAACGACGACCAGAAGGAAGCCTTCTACCAGAAGCCCGCTTCCGCCATCAAGGAAACCATCACCCGCTACAACACCGGCGCCGAGGCGCAGGGCCCGGGCGGTGGCTACGGAGGCCTCGGGCTGAACAAGGTGGTGAACACGCTCGCCAAGGGGTCGGCGAGCCTCGCGGACGTGAAGAGCAAGACCTCGTCGATCATCAAGAACAGCCTCGACGACTTCCTCACCGACTCCGACGGGAGAGACACGGACAGCGACTCGGCCGACGTCCCGGTCCGGCGGGCGCCCCCGGCGCCGAAGAACAGCGGGAAGTACGCCGATCCGCCGCCGGCCGCGAAGGCGCCGAAGGCCGCGCAGTTCCAGGCCGCGCAGAAGGACGCGGCTCCCGCGCTGGGGAAGGACCCGGCGGCCAGCTCCCCCGCGGGGGGCACCGTCAGCCGGGAAGCGTACAACGAGCTCAAGCAGGAGCTCCGGACCCAGCACCACCGCATGGAACTCCTCGAGCAGAAGCTCCTCGAGCTCACCCAGGGCCAGCAGCACCCGAAGCACGCCAACGAAGCGAAGGGGATCTTCCAGCTCCGCACGACCCTCAAGACCCTCGACGTGAGCGAGGCCCACGTCCTCGACCTGATCAAGAAGGCGAACTACGAGTTCTCCAAGGAAGACCTCGAGAACCCGGACGTGGTCTTCGAGTTCGCCCTGAAGGAGATGGCGGGCGCGATCCACACGGACATCCCGCTCTTCGCGAAGATCGAAACCGGCGCGCCGGTGATCACGGTGCTCGTCTCCGAGGCGGCCTCGGGCCAGAGCACGATGGGGACGAAGATCGCCGTCCTGAAGAAGGACGTCGTCCTCATCCAGTACTCCCAGGACGCGCAGAACTCCACCTCCTCGGACTTCGCGGCCCAGGTCTTCGGGATCAAGGTCGAGAAGGTCCAGAACCTCTCGGAGGTCGTGGGCCTGTGTCGGAAGGCGACGGAAGCCGGCAAATCTGTCCTCGTGGACGTCCGCCTGAGCGGCCGGGCCACCGAGGACACTAAAAAATTTGTTGAGACCCTCCGCCGTGGTTTCCAGCACGTAGAAGTCCTCTGCACGCTTTCCGCCATCCACTCGGAACTTTATAACAGAAAAATAATTGCCCGATATAAGGACGTCGTAGACGGTGTTATCATTTCTCATGTGGACCTCTGCATGAACTTCGGATCCCTCTTCAACGTTCACAGGGCCTACAACAAGTTACCCCTCAAGTTCTTCGGCACGGGCCCCGTGGTCCCCGACGACCTCGAGGGAGCGACTTCCGAGAGATTGATGTCAGGCCTCTTCCAGTTCTAGGACCCCGGGTTAGTACGCGAGACCAGACAGGACGTCGGGTCTCCCAGAGTAGAGACGTGAGTGCAAAGACAGGAGGTTTATGCACAAGACCAGCGAGTGGCTGCTTTCTTTCAAGTCGGAGACCGGCGCTTCCCAGCTGAAGACCCGCAACCCGTTCAAGCCCTGCACGAAGATCTCCATCACCGGCGGGAAGGGGGGAGTGGGGAAGACCTCCATCGCCCTGAAGATGGCCAAGGAACTCGCCCAGGCCGGCTACCGGACCCTCCTCGTCGACTGCGACTCGAACCTCTCGAACACCGCGATCAAGCTCGGCATCCCCCTCGACGACAAGTTCGAGCGGCTCCTCTCGGCGCAGATCTCCTTCGAGGAGTGCCTGGTCCAGCACGGCCGGCTCCACATCCTCCCGGCCTGCAACGGCTCGCTCGAGATCTTCGAGAACAAGCTCAAGCTCGACGAGATCATCGGAGACATCATCACGTCCCACGAGCACGAGTACGACTACGTCCTCCTCGACTGCCCGGCGGGGCTCTCCCGGGAGGCCCTGACCCTGAACGCCGCCTGCGACTACCGCTTCGTCGTCGTCACCCCGGACAAGTCGTCGATCACCGACTCCTACTCCCTGATCAAGGTCCTGAGCCAGAGGTTCAACGTCAAGGAGAACCACATCCTGGTGAACATGTACACCTCGGACAAGCAGCTCTTCAAGGTGATCTCGACGGTCCGGGAGACCACCCGGACCTTCCTCGGGGTCGAGTCGCACTTCCTCGGCGGGATCAACCGGCTCGAGGTCGCCCCGGAGGGGTTTGATACTTTTTTCCTCTCCGACACCCGGAACGAGGCCCACAGGAACTTCATTAAACTTTTATACGCGTTCACCGAAAAAGTCGGTGGCGCGGCGGCCGGCGAGTTACGGCAGACGCCCGAGACCCACTGAACAGGACGTTCGGCACAACGGTTAAAGCTAAGGAGAGCTTCTCATGTCATCACTAACGGCCAAGCTGAAGAATCTGAAGGACTACCGCTCGACGGTGGATCCGAAAGTCAAAGAAGAGATCATCCTCGAGTACGCTCCCCTGGTCCGCTACATCGCCCAGAAGATCGCCTCCCGGCTGCCGCCGAACATCGAGCTCGACGACATGATCTCCTGCGGGGTCATCGGCCTCATGGACGCCATCGAGAAGTTCGACCCGACCCGGGACAACAAGTTCAAGACCTACGCCGAGTTCCGGATCCGCGGAGCCATCCTCGACGAGCTCCGCTCCCAGGACTGGGTCCCGCGGTCCGTCCGCGAGAAGGCGAAGGTGGTGGAGAAGGCCTACGCCGCTCTCGAGAAGGACCTGGGCCGGCCGGCCACCGACGACGAGATGTGCGAGCACCTGAACTGCACCATGGACGACTTCCACGAACTCGTGAACAAGGCCAAGTCCGTCTCCCTCCTGAACATCGAAGACGCGGCCGCGATGAGCAAGGGCGACAAGAAGCTCATGGTCTCCCTCATGGAGACCTCGCGGTCCGCGAACCCGCAGATGGCCGTGGGCTACAAGCGCGCCCAGGAGATCATCAAGGAGGGGATCAAGACCCTCCCGGAGAAGCAGCGGCTCGTGCTGTCCCTCTACTACTTCGAAGACCTGAACCTCAAGGAGATCGGCCAGGTCCTCGACGTGACCGAGTCCCGCGTCTCCCAGCTCCACACCCAGGCGATCCTGAAGCTCAAGGTGAAGCTCCGGAACCAATTCGAATCGTTCGAAGACCTGGCAAGCTAAGATAGACTTCCAGCTCTCATCCCCGATGCCCGAGCCGCAAGCTCGGGCATTCCATTTTAGTGCTTCCCTTTCCATCCCACATTGTGAAAAATATTAAGTAGCGAAAATTACTTACCAAGGGTGACCTCAATGGACTGGAAAAAGACCTTCAACCGTGGCCAATGGTTCGTGCACAGTATCTTCGTCGTCGCCGTCATCCTCGCCACCCTCGCGACCCTCTTCGCCCTCCGCCTGAACCACCTCCAGAGCACGGAGGAGGAACGGGGCCTCAAGATCAACTCCCTCGTCCACTACCTGAAGAACGACATGAGCTTCGAGAAGACCGGGAAGCTCCTCTCCTGGGCCCAGTCCGACAAGGCCAACGATAAGATGAAGGACCTCGGGAAGAAGATCGCCGAGACGGAGGAGCTCCTCGAGATCCAGGTGAGCAAGGACCTCAGCCGGGGGATCCGGACCTTCAACGGCCTCATCAACAAGACCACGAGCATGTCCGATCCCTCGGACGCCATCAAGGTCCTGCGGTCCAAGGTCGCGGGCCTCCAGGACGTGGCCCGGTCGAACAAGTTCAAGAACGTCGAAGCCATCACCGAGCGGATGACCGAGCGCCTCGACCAGCTCAACCCGAAGAACGTCGGCACCTCGGCCCAGGTGGCCAACCTGCAGGCGGACATCAAGCGGCTCGAGCAGACCGTGGAGAACTCCGCGCTGAGCGAAGCCGACAAGGCGGCCCTCGTCTCGCGGTTCCAGTCCATGGACCACGAGATCAACCAGCTCTCGGGCCTCAACTCCCAGTCGCGGGACCTCAAGGCCCACGTCACCCAGGCGTCCCTGGCCCTCTCCGAGTGGATGCTCGAGGTGGAGAAGAAGGCGAAGGACCTCCAGGGGATGCGCTTCCAGAAGCACAACAAGCTCATCCAGCTCCTCGCCGGCATCGTCGGCTTCCTCGTGGTGGCGTGGATGGGCCTGGCCTACCTCTTCCGCTGGCAGAAGGGGAAGCTGGCCAGCCAGGTGGAAGCCGAGGTGAAGAGCGTGATCAAGAACGGGATCCTCGGCGACGAGCGCTTCCTCATGGAGCACTACTCGGAGGAGACCCGCACCGACATCATCCGCCTCCTCGACGAGATCAAGATCAAGCTCAACCTCGGATCCATGCTCCACAACGGCCTGCCCTTCGCCGGGTGCCTCATCGACAACAACTTCAAGCTCACCTGGCACAACCACCTCTTCCTCGAG
Organism: Bdellovibrionales bacterium; assembly: GCA_005791855.1. Lineage (GTDB taxonomy): Bacteria > Bdellovibrionota > Bacteriovoracia > Bacteriovoracales > Bacteriovoracaceae > Peredibacter. The sequence goes on along the minus strand of SXUH01000380.1, from coordinate 7,524 downwards.
CAGTTCTACCTGAGCGAAGAGGAGATCAAGAGCGACGCCTTCAACTGGGACTACCTCCGCGACTACCTGAACCTCGACGAGGACCCGGTGTACCAGGCCCTGGTGAACAAGATCGCCGGGATCTACCCGATCAAGGTGAAGCAGGACGAGTTCGCCATGTCCCAGCCCTACGAGATGTACGTCACGCCGATCCAGGTCAACCGCGAGGACCGGGTGATGGTGTTCTTCTACCCGCTGGTCTCCGCGAAGGAAGCGATCAACGAACAGGTGAACCTCTCCCGGCAGACGCTCCAGCGCTTCACGAGCCTCTGGCGGGCGGAGAAGCTCGACGACAACCAGCTGAAGCTCCTCGAGAAGGACTTCCGCGGCAACGACCTCCACGACCTCTACCAGGACCTCGTCGACCTGCACCAGGGCCTGAGCGGCGAGCTCACCGAGTGCTACGAGGCGATCCGGTCGCTCGAGAAGGAAAACCAGCAGCTCCAGGATGGCTTGCGGAAGGTCTCGGACCTCGAAGAGGAGAAGAAGGAGATCATCCGGCAGGAGTTCCAGCTCGCGAGCACCCTGCGGGATTCGTTCCTCACCACCGTCGACCGGATCGAGTCCCTCCTGCACATCAACCGGTCCATCCTCCAGCAGAGCGACGACCTAAAGACCGACGCGCTCAAGATCCAGGGCACGAACCACAACCTCATCAAGAAGAACAAGGAGACCGTGGAGACCATGGCCCAGCTCGACGCCGTCCGGGCCGACGCCAAGAAGCTCAAGGCCGAGCTGGTCGAGGTGAAGGGCCGCCTCGTCTCCCTGAACTCGAACCTCTTCGGCCAGCTCCCGGCCCTGGACGAGCACCATCAGCGGCTCGCGAGCCGCTACAAGGACGAGCTCTCCCGCCTGGACGTGAGCGTGACCACCTTCGAGAAGAAGCTCACCCAGATCGACATGCTCCTGAGCAAGCTCAACGTGATGAACGACAAGGTCTCCACCGAGCAGACCAACTTCAAGTTCCAGCCCCCGCAGTCCGAGCAGGACCTGGCCCGGGCCCTCCGGGAGATCCAGGAGGCCCAGGGCCAGGATGAGACCGCGATCATCGAGAGCTTCAAGGCCCTGCACGCGCTCATGAAGAAGGACCTCGGGAAGTCCAACGAGGTGAAGGACCTCTCCAAGGAGTCGCTGGGGAACTTCCTGTCCTGATGCGAGTCTACAAGTCGGAGGTCCAACGGCTCTTCCCCACGGGGGCGACCCTCGGGGAGCTGCTCGGGAAGCTCTCGGGCCTCCCGGAGGCCGCGGTCGCCGAGGCGGCCCGGAAGGGGTCCGTCTGGCTCCAGCGGGCCGGCCGGGGAAAGATCCTCCGCTGCCGGAGCACCGAGGAACCCCTCTCCCCCCGGGACGTGGTCCAGTTCTTCTACGACCCGCGCGTGCTAAAGCTCCCGGAGCTCGAAGACGCCGAGTGCGTCTACGAGAATAAGAACTACGGCGTCTGGATCAAGGCACCCGGCGTGGTCCCCCAGGGCACGCAGACGGGGGACCACGCCTCCCTCCTCCGCTGCGTGGAACTCAAGACGGGCCACGAGGTCTTCCTCGTCCACCGCCTCGACCGGGAAACCACGGGCCTCATGCTCATCGCCTACACCTCGAGGGCCGCCGCTCTCCTGGGGGAGCTCTTCCAGAAAAACCTCATTAAGAAGGAGTACCTCGCCGTGGTCCGCGGCTCCCTCCCGAAGGGACACACGGAGACCATCCGGGCGTCCCTGGACCAGAAGGAGGCCACCACGCACGTCGAAGTCCTCGAAACCGCTAGGGACACGAGCCTCCTGCGCGTCCACATCGAAACCGGCCGGCTCCACCAGATCCGCCGGCACCTTGATTTCATTGGCCATCCGGTGCTGGGGGATCCGAAGTACGGTAAAGGGAATAAAAACCGCAGTGGCCTCCAGCTCTACGCCGTTTCTCTGGGCTTCGTCGACCCGTGGGACGGGGAAACCAAAGCCTGGAGAATGGAACCCGAAGTAACCCCCTAGATTCTTAAGCAAGCTTAAAAATTGTAAGTATTACCTGTTCTACTGATTCTTTCCCATTTAGATTTCCGCTTACTTATAATCACTACATCTAGAAGGAGCCCTTATGAAGATATTGAATGCGATCATCCTCGCGAGCCTCTGTTCCACCACCGCCTTCGCGGCCGTGTCGCTGGAGCAGAAGCAGGAGAAGCTCAAGTACCTCGAGCTCATGAGTGCGAAGGCCCAGAACCTGAACATCGATTCGTACCGCCGGGCCTTCAACTACGAGAAGCTTGGCCTCTCCCCGAAGCTCCGGGCACAGAACGAAGCCCGACTCATGGCCGAGCAGATCAGCGCCAACCTCTCTACCCAGTTCGCCCAGTCCCTGAAGGAAACCCAGGACGCGCAGGCGTCGGTGACCGAGCTCAAGGCCGTCATCGAGAACGACCTCTCCCTCGCCGCTCCGGAGCTCAAGGACGAACTGAAAGAAATCTCGGAGACCACTCTCGAGCAGTTAGCGAAGGGCACGCAGACCTTCGAGGTCGACACCACCGAGCTCGAGCAGGCTCTCCTCGCCCGCGTGCAGGAGACGGCGAAGTTCTTCAATGAAGACTCCGGCCTCAACACCGCCGCCGCCCCGGCGCAGGCGACGGACCCCAAGCTCGACTACGAATCGAAGGAAGAGCTCCTGAAGGTCCTGACCTCCGAAGGCCCGAACTCCCCGTACCCGGGGGGCGTCGCCCACATGAGCATGAACTCCGGTGCGATCACCACCAACGACACCGCCATCAGCCTCTACGTGAAGCTCGAGTTCATGGGATCCTTCATCGACGCCGGTCCCTCCGTGACCTTCAGTCGCGAGTGGAGCTCCTACGTCACCGTCCTCGGCGAGGGCCTCGATCCGATCCTCGACAGCAACGGCTACTTCGACTTCTTCATCAAGAAGAACGGCAAGCAGGTCCGGCGCCTCATGGTCTTCAACTGTAACGCCGGGATGTTCTTCCAGACGCGGACCGGGGTCTTCATCGGCGGCACCGTGGGCGGAGGGACGACGGTCCTGGCTCCGGTGGGCGGCTACGGGTCGGCCCGGGTTTCGAACGACACCGCGAAGAAGTACTCGAACTCCGTGAACCTCAACAGCCGGCAGATCTTCGTCCCCGGTCACATCGGCACCACGCCGGTGACCCTCGAGATCCTGAACAAGATCTGCCACCGCGACTTCCTGAACGCCCGGACCCAGAAGGGGATCACGGTGAAGAACTCGCTGGACATCATGATGAAGAACGTGGTCGCCAGCCTTCGCTACAGACACCCGAAGACGAGATGCGTCTACGACACCCACTGCGTGGGTGAGCGGAAGCCGAACACCCAGCCTCGCTGCATCCTCGACGAAGCCAACGGCGAGTACGCGTACTGTGAGAACCGGGGCCTCCGGGGCCAGGCCTGCGCCGCCTACATTAACGGGAAGCTCGCCTCCGAAGGGCCGGTCTACCGGTGTGACTCCGGCCTTTCCTGCAAGATCGTCAAGCAGGGCGGCTGGCTCCAGGAAGGCCTCCTCGGACGGCTCTGGTCTCCGCCGAAAGCCGAGTGCCACTAACCAAACTACTCTAGGATCTGCAGCAGGAGTTGGTCGACTTCTGCTGCGAGTTCCGTCATGCTCCCGCCGTTGTTGATGACGAAATCCGCCTTCTCCTTCTTCACTTCGATGTCGAGCTGGCTCGAGAGGATCGCCGAGGCCATGTCTTCCAGATGCCCGTCGCGGTCGAGGAGCCGTGCCTTCTGGACCTTCTGGGGAGCGTAGACCACCACCGAGAGGTCAACCTTCCCCTGCAGGTTCTTCTCGTAGAGGAGGGGGACGTCGTAGACCACGAAGCTCTGCTTCGCGGAGAACTTCTTCAGCGCCGTGAGGAACGCCTCCGGCAGCTGCTGGTAGATGAACGCTTCGATCTGCGCCTTGACCGCCGGGTCCTTGAAGAAGAGCTCCCGCAGCGCCGGGAAGTTGATCTCGTCCTCCTGCCAGGCGGAGGGGAAGTTCCCCCGGATGAAGCTCCTCGTTCCCTCTTCTCGGTAGATGGTCTTCACCAGCCGGTCGGCGTCGATGACGTCGATCCCTCGCATGGTGAGGATCTTGCTGACCGTGCTCTTCCCCGTCGCGATCCCCCCGGTGAGGCCGAGGATGGGCCTTTGCATGCCGTAGAGGCGCTCGGCGGGGGAGAGGCGGACGAACTTCGCCCTCAGCGTCTTCATTGCTTCTTGACCCTCACCCAGAGCTCCTCGAGCTCGCTCTGTGGCGTCTTCTGCAGCGTCTTCCCCTGGCCCCGCACCAGGTCTTCCACTTTCTGGAAGCGGCCGATGAATTTCTTGTTGGCCTCCCGGAGGCACTCCTCCGGGTTGAGCCCGAGGTGCCGGGCGAGCTGGGCGACGCTGAAGAGGAGGTCACCGACCTCTTCCTTCACCCGCGCTCGGTTGTACTGGCCCCCGGGAGGGAGCTCCTCCTTGACCTCCTGCCACTCCTCTTCGACCTTGAACACCACCTGCTGGTAGTCGCTCCAGTCGAAGTTCACGGTCCGGGAGACCTCACCGATGCGGAAGGCGGACTCGAGGGCCGGGGCCTGCAGGAGCTTCGTATCAACAGCGTACTTCTTCTCACCCTTTTCCTTAAGCTTGATGCCCTTCCAGTTCTCGACGACCTCCTCGGTGGAGATCTGGGAACCTCTCCGGTCGAAGACGTGGGGATGCCGGCGCACGATCTTGTCCGCGAGCTTCCGGGCCACCGACTCGAGGGTGAAGGCCCCGTGTTCCTCGGCGATGGTCGAGTGGAGGAGGACCTGGAGGAGGACGTCGCCGATCTCCTCTTCCATGAGCTTCGGGTCCCCCGCCTCGGTGGCTTCGATGAACTCGTAGGATTCTTCGACGAGGTAGCGCAGTAAGGTCCGGTGGGTCTGCTCCAGGTCCCAGGGACAGCCCTCGGTCGGATGGCGTAACTGCTTTATGACTTCGATGCATCTCTCTAGCTCGGGATGGGCCACGTCCGTCTCCTTCTATTGCGGAAAAAACGCTTAAAGGATAACATGGCCTTGATGAAGAAACACCCCTTACTCAAAGTAGATTTTCTCGCGACGGTGCGCTGGAGCGCGCAGGACCAGAAGCACCTCCTGCGGTGGCTCGACCTGTCGGGTGAGGTCCTCGCCGACCTCACCCGAAGAGGCCTCCTACCTTCCGCGGCCCTGAAGGACCTCAAGGTGATCCACGTCTCGCTCCTCCTGTGCGGCGACGCACGCATGCGAAGGCTCAACCGGGACTTCCGGAAGAAGGACAAGGTCACCGACGTCCTCTCCTTTCCGTCCCACGGTAACCTGCGGAGCTCGACGTCCTCCGGAGAGGAAATCTTCCTCGGCGACCTGGCGATCTGCCATCCACAGATTCTCAGGCAGGCCAATGAATTCTCCATCGGCTACTGGGACGAGTTCGTCCACCTCTTCTTCCACGGCCTCTTCCATCTCCTGGGCTACGACCACGAAGCCTCGAGGAAGGAGGAACTCGTGATGCAGGAGTGGGAGGACCGGGCCATCGAACTGCTGGGCAAAAAAAAAGGGGCCCGAAGGCCCCCGAGGTAGGTTCTTATTTTCCGAAGCGCATCTTCGTCGCGCGGAGGAGTGCTGCCTTGAGGTTCACCCGTCCACCAGAAGACATCTTGTCGGCGTAGGCCGGAGCCTTCGTCACCGAAGAGGTGAGGGCTTCCTTCAGGCCCGCCGGTGTGAAGCGAGGGAAGTAGCCGAGGACCATGGCCGCTACCCCGGAGGTGTTCGGAGCTGCCATGGAAGTTCCGGAGGCCATCCCGTACTTGCCGCCGTTGAGGGTCGAGAAGACGTTCGAGCCCGGAGCCGCGACGTCGACGGACCCCTTCCCGACGTTCGAGAAGGAAGAGAGCGCGCCGGTGCTCGTGGTGGAGGCGACGACCAGGAGGTTCGGACTGTCGAACGACGCCGGGAACTTCGGTCGCTCGTCGATGTTTCTCCAGGAGAACGGGCCAGAGGAATCGTTCCCGGCGGAGGCGATCACGAGGACCCCGCGCTTGCCGATCTCGTTGATCATGTCCCGGACCACCATCCCGCCTTCGTTCTTCTCTTTCCCGAAGGAGCAGTTGATGATGCGAGCGCCGTTTTCAGTTGCGTACTTGAAGGCTTCGACGATGTTCGAATCGAGCTCGTCCGCGTCGTCTGGGACAGTCCGGATCGCCATGATCCTTGCGTTCGCGGCGACACCGGCGATCCCGATGCCGTTGTTCTGAGTGGCGGCGATGGTGCCCGCGACGTGCGTCCCGTGCCAGTGAGAAGCCATGGTGTTCATGGTCGCGCGGCCCTGGGCATCTCTCACGAGCGTGTTGATCCCGTGGATGTCATCGATGTACCCGTTCCGGTCGTTGTCCACGCCGTCACCGGGGATTTCGTTTCTGTTGACCCACATGATGTCCTTGAGGTCTTCGTGCGTGTGATCCACGCCCGTATCGACGACCGCGACGACCACGTCCACGGGCCTTACGTTCGGAAGCATGTCGTAGGCCGCGAGCACGTCCATCCCCTGTGGCCCGAAAGCCCAGAGCCGGGTCACTTCCGGATCGTTGAACTTGAAGACATCGGTAGGGAAGAGTCTCTTCATCACTAGATCCGCTGGTTCACGGACTTCAAGCTTTGGCATCTTCTGCTTACCGGCGTAGTAGTCCTTTTGAACGTATTCGATACTCTCAGATCCGGACAATTGCTCAGCTAAAGCATCAACATTTTTTGTTTTCACGAGGTAGACATTTCCGAACATTTTTTTAGAACTGCTAATAAGTTCAGTCTTCGGTAGGTCATGGCCTGACTTCATTTTGATGAAGAGGTTATTCGGGTGATATCGGTCAGCTGCTTGGGCCGCAGTAATGGCCGAAAGTAGAACGAAAATTCCAGTAGTTACAAATTTCATAGCATCCCCTAGTTGAGAAAAATACTCCGGGCGAGATTCTAGAAGCATCCTGAGGGTAGGGAAACAGTTTTTTCGAATCTGACAGACGATGTAAGCTTTTGAAATCGACACCCTATGTAAGGTTTACAGGGGGTCCCTGAGTGAACGTTCTTGCCCTGATACAATGCGTAATAAAGAATATCGGGGCTTAGATGATAATTGGATATGTTGATCGATTCATTAAGACAGCAAAGGATCAGATGACTGACCCTGCACTTAAGTTTCCTAAGTTAAGTCTGCTGCTATTAACGTGCGCCCTTTCCTCCGCGCACGCCGCAACCGATTACATCCAAGGCCACATCGGAACCGTGAGTAACCAGGCCCATTCGAACGTGGGGAACGTCCCCGGCAACAGGTACAACGGGAACTTCTTCTTCGACTACTCGAAGAACGGCGACCGGGATCTGGTGAACCGACTCGAGAGCCGGTTCACGGCGGCGGCCCTGGTGAACGACCAGTCCCTCGGCATGTACTCTCTCCAGGAAGCCTACCTCGCGACGAACCTCTCGAAAAACGACCGCCT
>SXUH01000379.1 GCA_005791855.1 Bdellovibrionales bacterium | reverse complement strand
GCTTGAGTTGGTTCTGGGACATGATCACATCCTTCATGAGTGCTCCTAAATAGTATTTATATTAGGAGAACACATAACTTACGGAGGTGACATAATCCCTTGACCGTAAAGAGGTGACAGAATCGTCCAACTTTTAAACACGCTGGATACTTCCTTCTTCGCCCCTTACCCGGGCGTGGAAATTCTGAGAACTTTATTGGAAACCTCAGGAGTCGTCCATGCGATCGATCCTCATCACCGTTTCCGTCATCCTCATTTCTCTGAGTTCCGCCAGGGCCGACTTCGACGTCGACCTCCACCGGCACTGCAAGCAGCACCACGGGAGACGGGCCTACGCCCTCCCGTCGACCCAGGCGGAGAACGGCTGGCTCTGCGCCCGGGACGAGGACCGCTGGTACATTGACCTTCACGGGGCCTGCAAGGAACTCGGCGGCTCCCACGCCGTCTACGTCGGCGACCAGAGTAACAACGGCTGGAGGTGCGTGAGTCCGCGGTCCGCCGTGGACGTCCAGATGGAGACGCAGCGACGGAACATCGACCTCGACATGGAGATCCGACGGAAGAACCTCGAGATCGAGATGGAGGTCAAGCGGAAGAACCTCGACATCCAGATGGAAAACACCCGGCGCATGAACTGCATCCGCTACAACCTCCGGTGCTAGCAATCTACCCACTCCGGTATGAAGTTTTTACAACTTCCGCCCCACGGAGCCCCGAGATCTGCTAGATTCCCGACCAACACTAAACTTATCTTTGGACGTACCATGAACAAGCTCTTCCTCCTCCTCGCTCTCTTCGTTTCCTCCAACCTCTGGGCCAACCCGGAGTACGAACTGCTCGGGAAGAAGGTCGTGGCTCGCGTCGAAGACCGCCTCTCCTCCTTCCTGAAGGAGAAGGGGATCAAGGTCCGGGACATGCGCTTCACCCGGTCCAAGGAATTCTCCGAGGTCCGGGACCTCGTCAAAGAGTACGACGCCGATTCCGTGGAGATGAAGTACGAGATCCTCACCGAGAAGGGCTCGACCCTCGTCTTCACCTACTGGGTTTCCTACGAGTTCAACTCGGGCCGGTCGACCTACTACGATAACGAAGGGAACTCCTCCGTGAACGAGGACCTGAGCACCGTCACCGTCTCGAGCCGGTACTTCGTCCGCTACCTCAATGGCCTGATCTCCGACATCCCGGTGAAGAACGCCGCCACCCAGGTGACCATCGGGAACGTCGAGACGGAGGACGTCCTCTACACGATCCAGAAGCTCCACCGCTAGGCGCCGGCTCCGATCTAGTACTAAACTTTTCTTATGGGCCTCCGGGCCCGAATCTCCTTAAGTCCCCCGTCCTACCTTTCGATAGTTGAGCTAACCAACTCACAAAGGTAGGAACCATGTCCAAGCGGTACGTGTATTCACTTGCTCTGCTGTATTCCCTCTCCCAGCTCGCCAGCTGCTCGAAGTCGAGCAGCTCCTCCGGGAGCATCAACCCCGACCTCGTCTCCGGTGTGGCCGCCACGGGTGCCCCGATCTCCGGCGGGAAGGTCAAGCTCAAGGGCGCCGACGGCGACGTGGTGGAAGACATCACCACCGGCTCCGACGGAAGCTACTCGGCCAACGTCGCCGAGCTCGACCGGCCGATCCTCGTGCAGGTCGAGTCACCGTCCGGCGAGAAGTACATCTCCGTGGCCAGCGAGAGCGCGCTGGCGAGCGGGAAGAAGATCAACGTCACCCCCATCTCCCACATCATCGTGGCCAACGTCTTCGGGAACGCGGACGCCGATGACCTCTTCGCGAACTTCACCACCGAGTCCTCCGACTTCTCCGAAGCGGCCCTCGAGGGGCAGAAGCAGGAACTCTTCGACAAGTTCGTCGCCGCGGGCCTCATCGGAAGCTCCGGCGTCGTGGGGTCCAGCGTCGATCTCCTAAACGGCGAACTCCTCGCGGGAACCTCGCAGGGGATGGACGGGCTCCTCGACGTGATCGACGTCAACACCGGCGCGGCCGGCGCGATGGAGATCAAGCTCAAGGGGGATCCCACTCCGTTCGTCATCGATAACCCGGCGGTGACCGCCGAGGCGCCGTCGGCCCACGTCCCGGACGTCGCCGCCGCGATCGCGCAGCTCTCGGTGATCGAACAGATCCGCGCCCGGCTCACGGCCTTCGCCAACCTCCACACGGCGAACAAGAACTGCTCCGGAACGCCGGTGGACTCGGGGGCCTGCGACCTCGACACCCTCGAATCACTCTTCCTCCCGTACCTCCACGCCGACTACCAGCAGGACGGGATCGACATCGCCGACGGAGCGATCTGGGACTGGATCTGCCGAACCCCGGACGACACGTACGTGACCTCGAAGGGCCAGTGCCTGAGCGACGCCGACGTGGTGCTCGAGGACATCACCATCAAAGACGTGACTCTCATCAACTACGACCCGGTCTCCACCGTCGCTCTCATCGCCGTGAACATCTACGCCAACGGCGAGCTCGACGGGTCGGAGGACTTCTACATGAAGAAGAACGGCGCCGGCGTGTTCCAGATCCTCGGGAACAAGAAGACCTTCCGCTACCACATCGACACCGAGTCGGAGCTGGAGACCAAGTACGTCGCTTCTCCGCTGAGTTCCGTGGACACCTACCGGGTGACCCTGAGCTTCTGGTACAACGCCTCCGGCGCCTCCTACGCCCACGGCCAGCAGTTCACCCTGACGGCCCTGAGCGGGAACCAGATCTTCCCTGGACCTTCCGCCACCATGCCGCTCTACCTCACCAAGATCGCCAAGCACGACGGCATGACCTGTTCCACCGACCTCGCCTTCACGACGTCAGCTACCCCGTACATCACCACCTGGAGCGAGATCCCGGAGGACCGGGTCTACGGAACCTTCGCCCAGGCCTGCGGCGCGGAGACGGACCCTTGCGTGTGTAACCCGAACTTCGACTGGGAAACCCAGAAGCTCAAGCTCACTCCAGCGATGATCTCGGCGATGGATAAGTCGGAGCGGATTGGTCTGACCCACGTCGGCGGCGTCGCGACGGCGGACGAGTTCGTCATCAAGAAGCCCCTCGTCCTCAACCAGTACAACGCTTCAACATACGTTCCGTCCTTCGGGAAGACCGCTGCCGCCTTCTGCGCGGACTCGACGGCGAACCTCGCCCTCTCTGTTGCCAACGGGAACCTCGACCACATCAACCTCTACTGGGGCCACCTGGACGGGATGAGCTGGGGGAACTCGAGCGCGGACTCGGACCTCCCGGAAGCTCCGACCGCCGCCTACTCCCCGGTACCGTCCCCGGCGATCCCGGGTAGCGCTAGCGTAAACTACGCCTACCTCTACCTGAGCAGCGACGACGACTTTGGCCGTCGGATCGTGCGACGGGTGAGCTGCGAGAACTAATCACGCCCTTCCTAGGCCCGCGCATGGGTTCGAACCGATGCGCGGGCTTTTGTTTCGAGAGAACGATGGCGCAAATGCCGGGATCTGCTATATTAGTGCTTACGGGTTCTACCATTCCGGTAGAAGTTTTCTATAGGTAGGGTCGCCTTAGGTCGGTGAACTCATGCCTGAAACTCCTCAGCACCGCCCGTGCTACCTCCCCTCGACCGGCCATCGCCCGGGACTCCTGGGATGAAGCGGGACCGAGAGAAAGACCTCCTCGAGAAGGTTAACAGATCGTCGTTCAAGAAGACTTCGCCGGAGCGGACCCACGTCGCCGTCCTCCTCCTGGTCTCGGTGCTCATCCTCCTGGTCGCACTCTACGGTTCTCGGGGCTAGCCGCGCCCACTAGGCGTAGGTATCACCGAAGTTAATGACCACCTGAGCTCCGGCGCAGTTCGAGACACCGAGGTGCCAGCCGTACTTCGTGCAGATCGTCTTCACCCAGGCGAGCCCTAGGCCGTGGCCTTCGACTCCCTTCGCGTTGAACCGGTTGAAGGGCTTCCCCAGGTTGTCTAGAACCGTCTGAGGGATTCCGCCGCCGAAGTCCCGGACCCGGAGCTCATTCTCCCGGACCTCGATCCGTAACCGGTGGCCGGCGGAGTACTTGATGGCATTCGAAACGAGGTTCGTGATCACCTGGTCCAGGTGGAGCGGGTTGCAGAAGAGTCGCACGTCCTTCCGCTGATCCAGGACGACCTCGATGCGGAAGTCCAGGGCTTCCCGCGCGT
>SXUH01000378.1 GCA_005791855.1 Bdellovibrionales bacterium | reverse complement strand
CCTCCTCCTCTTCCTCCTCCTCCCTTCGGTTTCCTTCGCCACCTGCGAAGAAGGCACCCAGACCTCGTTGTTCGAAGAGACGCGGCCCTTGCGGGACCACGTCACTCAGGATCAGGACGGCCTCGGAACTTGCTACGCCAACGCCGCCTCGGTGCTCATGAAGTCCGCCCTGAAGAACCACCCGGACGTCTCCTACATCCACGCGGCCATGACGGTGAACGCCGCGAAGCCCTCCTTCATCCAGGGAGACGACAAGTCCTTCACCTGGGGAGGAAACGTCTGCGACACCGTGAACGCCGTCGCCGCGGCCGGGGGCGCGTGCCCGAAGGCGGCGTCGATCCTCGAAGCGAGCCAGACCCTGCCACCGGAGATCCAGGCCGTGGTCTTCGAGAACCTTGGCCGCTACTTCGACTTCTTCAACGTCGCTTCGAAGAACCCGAAGACCAAGGAGGAGATCGACGCGGGCCTCACGAAGGCCATCGGGAACATCAAGCAGGCGCTCTCGAACCTCCGGTACCAGTGCAACGAGAATAAGCTCGAGCCCCTTCCCATGAGGCCCGCGCTCAACGGCCTCTTGAGCTTCCAGTTCGTCAAGATGGCGGAGGGCTCGAAGTGCCGGGAGGCCAAGAAGAAGCTCCTCCAGGGCCACCTCGAACCCCGGTCCTTCATCAAGGAAGACCGGATCCTGGTCAGCGTGGAGAACCGGATCTACCAGGAGTTCAAGGCCTTCATCGAGGGAGACCCCCAGCTCACGAAGCTCCTCCAGGCGTACCTGAAGAACCCGCTGAAGGCCGAACGCCTGCTGCAGCAGAAGCTCGCCCAGCGGGTGAACCAGTTCTTCCTCCGGAAGTTCCCCCAGGTCGCCCTCCGGGACGTCTGCGAGATCGAAAAGCTAAACGGAGCGGAGGTCTCCGGCCTCTTCTCCTTCCGGGACGCGGTGGCGAAGGCCCCGGCGCCGCCGGTGGGGCCGAACGCCCCGGAGATCTCGAGCGTCATCTTCTTCAGGACCCCGGAGGCGATCGAGCCCTTCGTCTTCCTCCACCGGCTCGAGCAGACGGCGAAGGAGCCCTGTGTGAAGGACGTCAACGAGTACCTCCTCCAAAACGCCGACGAGGTCAGCTGCGGCGACGAGACCTCGAGCGACTACGTGGATTCCATCACACCCCTCCTGAAGCTCGGGAAGACCCTCGAGCCCCAGGGGCTCAAGGCGACCCTGATGAAACCTCAGGCCAAGCCCCTGAGCCAGTGGACGGGACTCCTCACTCCCCGGTGCGAAGACGAGAAGGCCCTGGTGAAGCTCGACGGGCTCACCTGCGAGGACAGCCCGTCCTGCAGGTTCGACTTCTCCACCATGAAGGTCGGCTGCAAGAAGGTCGAAGAGCGCACCGTGGAGTTCCGCAAGCAGGTCATCAGTGACCTCGGGGAGAACCGCGCGGTGGGGATCAGCGTCTGCACCTCCTTCATGAAGGACCCGACCCAGAAGACCGAGTTCTGCCAGAAGAGCCTGCCGTCGGTGAAGGACCACTCCTTCCACGCCATGGCCGTCACCGGCTACCGCTGCAAGGGCGGGAAGATCGAGTACGAAGTGCTGAACTCCTGGGGCAACGACTCCTCCTGCCCAACCAACCCGCCGAAGACCAAGGCCTTCGACTGCGTGACCGATAAGAACAAGAAACCGGCCGGCCGGTTCTGGATGGCCGAGGACGTCCTGGTCGACAGCCTGACGACCTTCCATTCGATCAAGGAGAAGAAGAAATGAAGAAGCTCCTCGCCCTCACCCTCGCCCTCCTCTTCTCCGTCCCGGGGCTGGCGGACGTCTACGTGTTCGGGGAGACCTACGTGAAGTTCCGGACCGTCGACGGCGTCACCGTGAACCGCTCGTGTCGGGGGCCAGGCTGCCGGGCCTACGACGGGGGCCTCGTGCTCCTGACCGTCCTTGACAAGTCCGCGGTGGCCCCCGGCGGGAAGAATCCCTGCGCCGTGGCCTGCAAAAAGGACCTCGGAGGGCTGGTGGTCATCGGCCGGGATCTCGGAGGGAACGAGCAGAGCTTCTGCTACTTCAAAGACGAGTCGTATCTCCGGTGCTTCTAAAAAAAAAGGGCCCCGGAACGGGGCCCTTCGAGCTTTGGGGACTCTTGAGCTTACTTACAAACGTTTCTGTAGTTCTTGAAGTCGGCGATGCTTGAGTAGTTGAGCTCTCTGTCGAAGTCAACTTCCTTAGTCTTCGCGCGCATCTTCACGATGGTTCCGTTGAACTGGATCCCGAAGACGGCGATGGTGCTGAAGGATCTGCCGGCCTGGCCGTAGCACTCGTTGTGAGAGTAGTCGCGGACGCCGGTGACGGTGTTGAAGACTGCAGTGTTGGTGTAGCCGACGAGCTTCCCGGCGTTGTCGAGGGTGTAGTTAACGACGAGGGAAGAGGTGTCCGGAACGACGCTGTACTTCTTGATGGACTTCACGAGGACGGACTTGTTCGCCTTCGGGCACTGGGCGAGGCGGTCACCGTCGTGGTTCTTGAGGAGGTAGAGGTCACCCTGTCTCTTGAAGTAGACCATGGCGACGTCCCCAGGGTGCTGGGAGATCTTGAAGTCTTCGACGGCGTTGGTGATCTGGCACTTGTTCCCGCGGACGATGCGGAAGAAGTTACCGGCGTCGTCGAGGATGTACTTGGAAGCGACGTCGTTCTGACGGGCTTCTTTCACCACTTCGGCGAAGGTCGAGAGGGATGAGAGGACGAGGGCAAAGGCTAAACCAAGTTTAAGCATAAATACTCCGGGTTGAATTTTGTCGTGATAACAAAATGGTTGCCGGGCATGTAACATTTTGTAAGAAACGATGGAAGAAATTTTTTTAGGTCTGGAAAAAAACTCCCATCTCTTAGGAATCAGGAAATCTTAGGAGGTTTCCGACCTTAGATTTTTTACACTGCCCTCGATTTTCTCCAAACCGTTTGTTAGATGCCCAACCTTTCGCCAGTCTAAACCCGACCAAATCCCCAGGAAGGGGGACTTCGGGATGTACAGAGAGTGCCCAGTGTTTTAGAATACTTAGGCCATGTACAAACTCCGTGACTACCAGCAGGAAGCGGTCGACAGGACCATCCGCTACTTCCAGAAAAAACGAGACCCCGCCGTGATTGTCCTCCCCACCGGGGCCGGGAAGAGCGTGGTCATCGCCGAGCTCGCCCGGATCGCCAAGGGGCGGGTCCTCGTCCTCGCGCACGTCAAAGAGCTCGTGGAGCAGAACCACTCCAAGTACGAGGGCCTGGGTCTTGCCGCCGGGATCTTCTCGGCGGGCCTCGGGAAGAAGGAGAACGACCAGAAGGCCGTCTTCGGGAGCATCCAGTCCGTCGCCCGGGCCCCCGAGGAGTTCTTCCAGGGCTTCTCCCTCGTGGTGATCGACGAGTGCCACCGGGTCGCGGAGGAGGGTGCGACCCAGTACCAGGAAGTCATCACCAAGCTCCGGAGGTCCAATCCCAACCTCTGCATCCTGGGCCTCACGGCGACACCCTACCGCCTGGGCCTGGGGTGGATCTACGAGTACTCCCAGAGCGGAGAGCTCCGGACCGAGCAGAAGCGCTTCTTCAAGCAGTGCGTGTTCGAGCTCCCCCTGAGCTACATGATCAAGCACCGGTACCTCACCCTCCCGGTGAAGGTGGACATCCCGGTCACCTGCTACGACTTCTCCGACCTCACGGACCGGGACCGGATGTACACGACGGCCGAAGTCCAAGAACTCCTGACCAATCAGAAACGCCTCACCCCGCTCATCGTGAAGAACATCGTTGACATCACCAACCGCTTCGACCGCAAGGGCGTGATGATCTTCGGCGCCACCGTCAAGCACGCCGAGGAGATCCTCTCCTACCTCCCCGCGGGGGAGGCCCGGCTGGTGATCGGAGACACGGACCTCGCCGAGAGAGACCGGATCATCCGGGACTTCAAGGAGAAGAAGTTCCGGTACCTGGTGAACGTCTCCGTCCTCACCACGGGCTTCGACGCGCCCCACGTGGACGTCATCGCCGTCCTCCGGCCCACGGAATCCAATGGCCTCTACCAGCAGATCATCGGCCGGGGCCTGCGCCTGGACTCCGGGAAGAACGACTGCTTCGTCCTCGACTACACGGGGATGGGCCACGACATCTACACCCCGGAGATCAGCGACAAGCGGCCCGGGAAGGACACGGTCCCCGTGCAGGTCGCCTGCCCGGTGTGCGGCCACGAGAATGCGTTCTGGGGCCTCGTCGACCAGGACGGGGAGATCCTCGAGCATTTTGGAAGGAAGTGCAGAGGGGCCACGCACGATCCCCAGACCCTCGAGGTCCGCCCCTGCGGCTTCCGGTTCCGCTACAAGCTCTGCCACGCCTGCGGCGCCGAGAACGATATCACCGCCCGCGACTGTGAGAAGTGCGAGGCCGTCCTCATCGACGCGGACGCCAAGCTCAAGCAGGCGAAGCTCTCGAAGAACGCCCACATCCTCTCCCCGGACCGCGTGACCTTCGAGGAGCGCAAGGACAGGAACGGCAACCCCTACCTCGAGGTCCGCTACTACGACTACGACTCCCAGTACCTGAGCGAAGCCCACTTCTTCGGCAACCCCTCGTCGGTGAAGAAGTTCAACATCAACTTCCTGCGCTCTCACCTGCGCAGACCCGAGCTGGCCATGGAGCTCAAGACCTCGAAGGACGTGATTAAGTACCAGAAGCTCCTGCGGCTGCCGACCTTCGTGATCGCGCGGAAGCAGGACAAGTACTGGAAGATCACGGAGAAGATCTTCGGAGAAGAGCTATAGGTTCTTACCTATGAAGGCCATTGGGTTTCGAGGATTCACGAACCCGCCCGCGCCCGCTAGAGTCGATCCACACGGAGGACCTATGACCATTTCGAATCGAAGAAACTTCCTCACCAGAGGCATCACCGGCGTCGGCGCCGCCATCGCGGGCTCGAGCTTCGTCTCCACCGCCCTCGCCCAGGGGATGTGCGTGGTGACCCCGCGGCAGACCGCGGGCCCCTTCTACCCGGGGGAGAACCTGTTTGACCAGAACGTCGACCTCACGCGGGTCCCGGGCAGCCCGGCGCGGGCCAAGGGCCAGGTGGTCTACGTCACGGGCCGGGTCCTCGATCAGAACTGCAGGCCGCTGGAAGGCGCGAACGTGGAGCTCTGGCAGGCCTGCGCCAGCGGGAAGTACAAGAGTCAGAAGGATCCGAACCCGGCACCCCTGGACCCGAACTTCCGCTACTGGGCCGAGACCTTCACCAATGCCAAGGGCCAGTACATCTTCAAGACCATCATCCCCGGCGCGTACCCGGCCGACACCGGTTGGACGAGGCCGCCGCATCTCCACTTCAAGGTCACCAAGCTCGGGTACAAGGAGATCATCACCCAGTCCTACTTCAAGGGGCATCCGCTCAACGAGCAGGACCTGATCCTCCGGGCGATCCCCGCAAGAGAACGCGACAGCGTCGTGGTGGAGTTCGGGCCCTCCCTGCAGGGCCACGGGTACGAGCCCGGGTCCCTCATGGGGTTCCTCGACCTGACCCTCGTTTCCATCCGGTAGAGCTTAGAGGCCCTCGGCGATGCCCTTGGCGGTCTTCTGCGCTTCTTCGTTGAACACGTCCACCATGCTCTTCGAGGCGAGGCTCAGGAAGATCGCGTTGGTCGAGAGGGCCGGCTTCGCGGCCTGCGAGAAGGAGTGGAAGGTGAGCTTGAACTGCTCCCGGGAGACGCGCTTCAGAGTGAGGCCGTTGTTGATCTTCCGGACGAAGGAAGCGAAGCCCGTGAACTTCACCTCCTTGGACTCCGACTTGTAAACCACGGTGTCCCTTTCGTCGGTGGCGATGCGGATGACGTAGCGGAGGACGCCGGACTTGTGCTTGATGCTCAGGTCCCACCGCTTCCCGGGAAGTCCCAGGGAGTTATCCCTCGCGGCCGCCTCGTGGGTCGTGATGATCTGATCCTTAAAAATGTTTTCCAAGTACCGTTCGGCGTTTCGGATGTCCGCGCCCGCGTCCGCGGTGATGATGCATTCGGCGGTCATCTCTCCGGTGAAGAGTTGCTCCGCGATCTTCGGCTCGGAGACCCAGGTCGGGTTGCCGCACTTAACGGTGCCGGCTACGGAGTAGGTTGAAACGAGGGCGAGGGCGACGATGAGGAGTTTCATAAGCATCCTGGGATAAAGTTTTCTTCATTATGGACGACTCCGCCCCAGACACAAGCCGTCCTGTAAAAGCTATAAGGATGAGCGTCAAATTTTCCAACATTTTCCACATCTTAATTTTCCTTTCATTCGTGATTTCCGCTTGTTCAAACGAAATATTTATACAAAAGTTATGGCTCAATTTTTAAGGGGAAAACAGTGAAAACATTCATCATTGCGTCTCTCATCCTCAGTTCTTCCGGGACCTTCGCCTATGAAGAAATCCTCGGAGTCATGTCAGATAAAGACGGGGTGACCTTCCAGGTTACAAGTAGCGGGTGCACCTCCAAGGAACATTTCCGGACAACCTTTTTGGACACCATTCCCATGGGCCTGATCCTTACCCGAGAAGTGCCGGACCCGTGCGACGCCCACGTGCCGTACGGCACCACGGTGAAGTTCTCCTATGAGGAACTCGACCTCGAGGCCGGTGCCGAGTTCGTCATAAAAAATCCAATCTCAATCTTCCAAGTTCACACGACAGAAAAGGTAAAAAAATGAAAGCAGTAAAACTCTCCCTCCTCCTCGCGGTCTTCCTCCTTAGTTCCCTCGTCATCGCGGCGCCCTCGCACATCGTGATGCTGAAGACTGCCTACCAGACAAGACCGGCGGTCGGCGCTCCGAGTAACCTCACCCGGCTCGCGAAGTACAAGTACGTAAGGCAAGTCCTGACCTCTCGACTTGAAAACGAACTCAAGCCGTTCATCAAGCGCCTCGCCGCCAATCCGGCGCAGGTGGCCTACCTTCCTCTGATTTCGGCAGTTGCCGTCGACCTTACTCCGGAGAAGTTCAACGCTCTCCGGTCCGACCCCCAGGTCTACAACATCATCCCCAACGGGAGACTGAGCTTCGACTACCCTTCAAGGCCCGTGCAGGTTTTCCCGAGCCGGACCGCACAGACCAACCTTAACGACGGCCTTCTCCTCCACAAGGTCTCCGAACTCCTCGCCGCCGGGATCGACATCAACAAGCCCGGGAAGATCGTCGGAGTCATCGACACGGGCGTCGACGGTCAGCACCCGGACCTCGCCTCCAAGGTCATCCGGTTTAAGAACTTCGAAAACGGTTCCACCACTCCGACCGACAGTGACACCCACGGAACTCACGTCTCCGGGATCATCGCCGGTGGAAAATCCTCCGGAACCCAGCTCGGAGTCTACCCAGGTGCGAAGCTCGTGGTCGCGAGCGCACTCACTTCCCATTCTAACATGGTCCTCGCTCTCCAGTGGATGCTCGACCCGGACGGGAACCCGCAGACCGAAGACCAGCCCTACGTGATCAATAACAGCTGGCACAGCGGGTCCGCTGCCGCCGAGCCGTTCTACCTGGCCATGCAGGCGCTCAAGGATGCCGATATCCTCATCTGCTTCTCCGCAGGAAACGCCGGCCGATCCGGGATCACTCGTCCGAAGGAATTTCCCATCACCTTCACCACTGCGGCCGTTGATAAGAAGGGTGTCATCGGAAGCTTCTCTTCCTGGGGTCCCGCCAACTTCAATGGCCAGGTCCTTCAGAAGCCCGAAGTGGCTTCCATGGGGGTAGACGTGGTTTCGACTCTGCCAGGTGGGAAATACGGAAAAATGTCAGGTACTTCCATGGCGTCTCCCTTCACCGCCGGAAGCGTGGCCCTGCTTGGTGCTTATTTCCCTGAACTAAGTCCCTACACTATCGCAGACGCGATCCATAAGACCACCCAGCGGCAGATCCAGGCCCCCTGGGATCGGCAGTATGGTAACGGACTTGTGAACGTCCACCAGGCGTACCTAGCGTTGAAACAAGCCACGGGTCGGTAACCGGTCGGGGCATCGTTCTTGCACCTACAAAAGGATAGAGTCTGAACAAGGAGGTTCATGATGAAATTTCTTTTGTTAGGTATTCTCGTCGCAGGAGCGGCCCTTGCCCAGAACAACTCTTCGGAGAAAGACAACTCCCCGAACTCGAACAGCCTTCTGAGAAGCCCCGCCGCCCACGGCTCCACCCAAACCCGTGAGGGGGCGAGCTTCGGTCCCGAACCGGTGATCGAAAAGAAGGCAGGGACCTCAGAAGATGTTCGGGAAGATGATCAACCCTATCACCGTCCGCGCGAACTGGACCGTAGGTCCTACCGCTAACCACTAGCATCCGCTTCGCGCGTTCCTTAAGTTTTCTCTAACGTCTGAATATGATGTCCCAGGACTTGTAATTCCTTCAGGCTTTGTACTTAAATCAACACTTAAGTTCATCCAGTGTTAACTTTACGGAAAATTCCACTTAAGAGGTACAAATGAAACGCCTGACTTTCCTCTCGGTCCTGCTCCTATCCACCAATTCCTTCGCCCTGACCAAGACCCTCTGCGGGAAGCTCGGCCT
>SXUH01000377.1 GCA_005791855.1 Bdellovibrionales bacterium | reverse complement strand
CTCAAGCAACTCCTCACGGACCTCGTCAACCTAAAGGATGACGACGAGTACCGATTCATCCTCGTCGAAGAGATTCGAAACCTCCTGGTTCCCCACTCGCGTGCGGAAGAATCGGTGTTCTACAATACGATGAGGGCCGTCAACGCCGATAAGAAGGTCGTCTACCATGGATTTCAGGAGCACCTCGAAGCCGAGACCCTTCTGCGATCCCTCCAGGTGATGGACCGGGTGAGCGCCGCTTGGAAGCCGATCGCCAAGAAGCTCAAGGACGGCATCTTCCACCACATCGAAGAAGAAGAGACCGACATCTTCGACGAGGCGAAGAGCATCTTCACGCAGGATGAAGCCGTTTCCATGGCGGAAGCCTTCACCCAGCTCAAGCCACAGGTCGCCGAAGAGGGACTGATGAAGAACACCATCGACATGGTGATCAACATGATGCCGCCTCGGCTCGCCGACAGCATCCGCAACATCGGTGAGAACCGGACCTAGATGTAATGTTTTTTCGATAGTCTCCGGCGGTGATTTCATCTATAGTTTTTAGATGAGATCGCCGCTTTTCTTATTTCTTACCCTCGCCCTTCCCGTCTTCGCGAGCCCCGTCTGCCGCCTCGACTCCGCGGCCGTGGTGGATAACCTGCGGCTGACCCAGAACCGGATCGCCATCCGCAACGGCGGTGGCCTCTTCAAAAAAGGCGTGTGCTGGTGGCACTCGAGGCTCCAGCGCTCCTCCGCGTACCTCGCCGAATTCAGACCGAGCGACCGCCCCCCGACGAAGCGGGAAGCGGTCGCCATCCTGAGGCACCTGATGTGGATGGACAAGGTGGTCCGGATCGGCGGCTTCCGGGACTTCGAATCCTTCACCGGTGCCTTCCCCGAGGAAACCCAGGCCCTGCTCGACAGCTGGCAGCGGATCGACGGGTTCTTCAACTTCGTTTGGATCCGAGGGATCTCCGGGAACTACCAGTTGGATCCCGAGGCCATGGCCCTGCGGATGAAGACCATCCGGGAGGACTTTGCCCGCTCACCCAAGCCCCTGTGGATCATGGCCCAGATCAAGGGCATCACCGCCCACTCCTTCCTCCTCCTGGATGTCATTCCAACGGCGGACGGGATGGAACTCGAAGTGATCGA
Source organism: Bdellovibrionales bacterium (assembly GCA_005791855.1). Classification (GTDB taxonomy): domain Bacteria; phylum Bdellovibrionota; class Bacteriovoracia; order Bacteriovoracales; family Bacteriovoracaceae; genus Peredibacter. Next base: position 4,739 of record SXUH01000377.1, on the reverse strand, counting down.
TAGCAACACGCCGAGCGAGACCCACTGGCTCGTCTACCGGAGCGGAGACCAGTCGGTTTCCTCGCCGAGGCTTTCCTACACCTTCATTCCCTACACGGGGTTCCAGAAGGACTTCAACAAGATCCACCGGACGGTGAACGCCCACTGCGGAAGGAAATCCGGCGCGGAGATCCCACCCGGCGACGTCGAACTCCCGGGGTTCTACTTACAGTACTGAGCGACCATCTTGAGGACCACGTCGATGTCGATGGGCTTCTTCATGAAGGCCACGGAGCCTTCCGTGTTCGTCTTGTCGGCGATGGCCGAGACGATGACCACGGGGATGGGGGCGAGGTGGATGTCGCTGGAGACGAAGTCGAGGAACTGCCGCCCGTTCATGATGGGCATCATCATGTCCAGGAGGACGAGGCACGGGCGCTCGGTGGTCTTCAGGAGGTTCACGGCCTCGAGGCCGTTGGAGGCGGCCTGGGTGAGGTACCCTTCGGACTCGAGGAGGTCGACGATGACGTTCCGGATGTCGTCGTCGTCTTCCACCACCATGATCGACTTGCAGATATCTTTACTTGCCATAGGTCAATTCCTCTAGGACGATTTTACCATTTTTATCCGACGCCGGAAAGAAACGAACGTAAAAAGAATTTTGAATCGGGAGGAACATGAACATACTCATCACCGGGACCTCGAGGGGAATTGGCTTTGCCCTCACGCAGAAGGCCCTGAGCGAAGGCGCCTCCGTCATCGCCGTCGCCCGGAACCCCAGTGCATCTGAAGACTTAGTGAAGGGGAAATATGAATATAAAGAAAGGCTTAAAATCATCCAGGCCGATCTCACGGATCCCCGGGCCCTGGCCAGCATTAAGAGCAAGGTGGAGTCGCTCCCGCACCTGGACGTGCTGATCAACAATGCGGGAGTGTACAAGGAAGACACCAGCATCGCCGACTTCCAGGAAAGTTTTCTCATCAACAGCACCATGCCGTTTTTCCTCACCAAGGAATTGAGTCCGAAGCTGCGGCTCGCGCAGAACCCTCTCTCGCTGCAGATCACGAGCATGATGGGGTCGATCCAGGATACGGGGGGCGGATCCTACAGCTACCGGGCGTCTAAAGCGGCCCTGAACATGCTCTTCAAAAACCTCTCCGTTGACGAAAAGTGGCTCACGTCCATCTTGGTCCACCCCGGTTGGGTCCAGACGCGAATGGGAGGGGAGAACGCGCCCCTTACCACCACTGAGTCAGTGGCGGGAATCTGGAAGATCATTCAATCGGCCAACAAAGGTATGAGTGGAAAGTATGTGGACCATAGCGGCAAAAGCCTAAACTGGTAAAAAATAAAACCTGAATATAGTTACTTATAGTTTGGAAGATTGAGTCATCCTTAACTCTTTAACGGCGTGCACTTTAGCTCTTAACACTTAGTTTAATTTTTGCTAATTGTGCAGCAGATTTGTTACGCATAAGAGCAAGGAGTTTACCCAATGACAATGATATCCCGAACAAGTTCTCAGGTTGTGGCCCTCGCGGTCCTCATGACATTGGCTTCGTGTGGTGGAAGCAAGGGTGGAAGCACTTCCACGACCAAGAACCCGACGACGACACCGCCTCAGAAACCGCAGGAAGAGCGGCAGATGGACGAGGGGATCTACCGGGCCGTCATCAAGCCACTCAACGCCTCCGTAGCTTCGAACGCCACTAGCGGAAACTTCATCATTAAAATCTCCGGTGACGACGTGGTGGTGAAGGGAAGGATCACCGGCGCACCGGCGGGAGTGATGCACCGGCAGCAGGTCCGCGTGCTCGGGTCTTGCCCGGACGCGAGTGCTGATAAGAACGCCGACGGGATCATCGACGCAAGAGAGCTCAAGGCTTCCTCCGGCGCGATCCTGATCCCGCTTGACCGTGACCTGAGTGAGCAGGTGAGTGGAATTTCCTTCGGCCCGATCGCCAACGCGAACGGGGCCTACGTCTACAAGTCCTCGACCACGCTGACCCGGCTCCTCGCCGATCTGCGCGACCTGGATCCGGATAAGCAGGACGACCTGGTGAAGCTCAATCCGGAGCACAACCTGAACCTCGCGGACAAGCAGATCGTCATCCTCGGCGTCGGTTCGGAAACCGAACTGCCGGCGACCGTCGCGGGTAGCGAAGAGCTCTCGGCCGCCCAGGCCCTTCCGATCGGCTGCGGAGAACTGGTTCGCATCTCACGGGAAGAGGAAGCCACCGTTCCCGTCGAAACCCCGACCGTCGAAACCCTCTAGGCTCCCCGCTGGGAACTCGGCTCCGGGTTCCCAGCATACTTGACTAATCCCGCTGGCTATCCATCCTGCGACGCCTTTTCCCACCTAAAGAATCTCTGATACCATACCACTGGCGGCGAAACTATGCCTGACGTGATCTACGAAAATACTCTCTTGTTCATCATCACTCTGTGCTTCTACGGGGCCGGGATCATCTGTGCGGCGAAGGCCATCCTCCAGTCCCGGACTCCGCAGGGCTCCGCCGCCTGGGTCATGTCCCTCCTGAGCTTCCCCATGCTCTCCGTTCCGCTCTTCCTGATCTTCGGGAGGAGCAAGTTCGAGGGCTACAACACCCGCCGGAGGCTCCTGGATGAGAGCGTGATGAAGAAGCTCGAGTCCCTCAAGGCCATCGACCCCGCCTTCATGGAAGGCGAGGGCGAAACCAAGATCATCAGCGCGGTCATCAGCTCGAAGAACCGGCAGCCGGGGTTCACCCGGAAGAACTCCATCCGCCTCCTGGTCAACGCCGAGGAGACCTACGGGGCCATGCTCGCGGCGATGGAGAAGGCCCAGAAGTACATCATCCTCCAGTCCTACATCTTCCGCTGCGACGAGATCGGGAACAGGTTCGTCGATGTCATGATCCGTAAGGCGAAGGAAGGGGTCCGGGTGTCTTTCATCAACGACCAGATCGGGGTGAAGGTGCCGAAGGCCCTGGTGAAGAAGCTGTGCGACGGCGGCGTCGAAACCGGCTGCTTCAACAACAGCAACGGGAAGGGCCGGCTGCAGATCAACTTTCGAAACCACCGGAAGATCCTCGTGGTGGACGGGGCCGTGGCCTACGTCGGTGGCCACAACATCGGCGACGACTACCTGGGGAAGTGGAAGATCTACGGCCCCTGGCGGGACACGCACGTCGAGCTCAAGGGGCCCTCGGTGATCGCCGCCCAGCTGGCGGCCGCCAAGGACTGGTACTGCGTGAAAGAAAAGATCATCGAAGCGGACTGGAAGGTCCAGACCCACGCGGACGACGCCACCGTCATGGTCCTCCACACCGGGCCCGCCGACGAGAAGCACGCCTGCCTCCTGAGCCACATCGCCATCATCAATTCCGCCTCGGAGCGGCTCTGGATCGCCAACCCCTACTTCGTCCCGCCGGAGAGCCTCATGCACGCCATCCTCCTGGCGTCCCTCCGAGGCGTGGACGTCCGGGTCCTCGTCCCGGCCTACAGCGACGCCCGCTCGGTGATGCTCGCCTCCGAGGTCTACCAGAAGATCCTCCTCGAACACGGAGTGAAGGTCTACCGCTACGACAAGGGCTTCCTCCACCAGAAGGCGATGGTGGTGGACGAGAGCTACGCCGTGGTCGGGTCGGCGAACTTCGACTGCCGGTCCATGTTCATCAACTTCGAGATCTCCGTGATCTGCACCCAGAAGGAGTTCGTCACCCAGGTGGGGGAGATGCTGCTCAAGGACTACGCCTACTCCGAGGAGCTGAACCTCGCGGAGTTCAAGAACGCCCCGCTCCTCCGAAAGATCACCACCCGGGGCGCGAACCTCATGGCGCCGATCCTATGAGCCTCGTAAACGACCTCCACCATAAAGTGTACGTGGCGACCTGCGAGAGCGAGGGGAGGAAGTACGGCTTCGTCCTAACCTGGGTGACGCCGGCGAGCCTCACTCGGAAGGACCCGAAGGTCATCCTGGTGGTTTCGCGGTTCAACGACTCGGCCAGGGCCCTCCTGCGGGAACGGAGGTGCTGCCTCCACCTCCTCGCCGAGTCCCAGCTGCGGGAGTTCTTCATCTTCGGGAGCCGGCACTCGCTGCGGGAGGATAAGTTCAAGGAATTCGAGTGGCGCCCCGGGAGCTCGGGGCCCGTCCTCGGAGGATGCGCCGGGCACGGGCAGGTTGCGATCGAGGAGGTCTTCGAAACCCCGGATCGGTACGTCCTCTACGGAACGGTCGCGCAGGAGAGCCATGGCGGGGAAGCGCCCCTGATCCTAGGCCCAGCGCTCGAGCGGCTCGGTCCGCTGGAACGGAAGGCCCTGGAGGAGAAGATGGCCCAGGATTCTCTGCGTGATGAAAAACAGTTTTTGACTGGAGGCCCGAGTTAGATAGAATAGCCTCTCAAACTCACAAAGGAATGTTATGAAACTCCTGGTCCTCTTCGCTCTGACACTGAACTTCGCCTGGGCGGCCAACCCGGTGGTCACCATCGAAACCTCCGTCGGCTCCGTCGACGTCGAACTGGACGAGGCGAAGGCCCCGGTCTCGGTGAAGGTGTGGGCGCGCGACTCCCCCTTCGGCCAGGTGCCAAGATCGTAGGGTTTGCCATCGGGCGAGTTCACGTTGTGACCCACCGGATCGGAGTTGGTGAAGACGACGGTCGAGCCCTTCTGGACGGGCAGGACCCGGGGCTGAAAGACCAGGCCGATCTGATCCATCGTGGCCTTCGCCGGCGCCGGCTCGAGCCCGGCGTTCCGCACGAAGACCACCGTGGTCGCG
>SXUH01000376.1 GCA_005791855.1 Bdellovibrionales bacterium | reverse complement strand
CCGCGGCGTTCATGACGGAGGAGAGTGTCCGCATGCTCCTCAAGGACGTCTCCCTCCCGAAGGACATCGTCGGAGGCCTGGTCGAGAACGCCCGCAACACCAAGACCGAGTTCGTCGCCTCGGTGAAGAACGAGCTCAAGAGCTACCTCGACAAGATCGACCTCTCCCGGGAGATCGACAAGCTGGTGGAGAAGTACGACTTCGAAATCAACGCCAAGATCAGCCTCAAGCGCAAGAAGCCCGCCAAGGACAAGGACTAGCTTGGGCCAGAAGGACGACTTCGCCCGCAAGCTCTCCGCGATCAAGGCCGAGCTCCACTCCGAGGCGAAGCTCCTCATCGTCTCGAAGAACCGGAGCGCGGAGGAGGTCCGGGCCTACTACGAGCTCGGCCACCGCGACTTCGGAGAGAACAAGGTCCAGGAGCTCGAGGAAAAGGCGAGCCAGCTCCGGGGCGCCTGCCCGGAGATCCGCTGGCACATGATCGGGCACCTGCAGTCCAACAAGATCAACCACCTCTTCCGCGTCCCGAACCTCCACGCCATCCACTCGGTCCACGACCGGCACCTCCTGGATAAGCTCCTCGCCGCCCGGGAGAAGCTCTCCCATCCGGTGAAGCTCTTCCTCCAGGTCAACACCTCCAAGGAAGCGGAGAAGTCCGGCTTCGAGACCTACAGTGACCTGGAGATGGCCGCGGAGAGCCTGAAGGGGGGAGGGAAGCTCGAGCTCGCCGGGCTCATGACCATGGGAACCCTCCGCACCGAGGAGTTCGATGCGGAAGCCGCTCGCTGCTTCCAGGATCTGAACGTGTACAAGGCGAAGCTCCAGAGCGAGCTGGGCCTTCGGCTCGAGACCTCGATGGGCATGAGCCAGGACTACAAGATCGCGCTGCGGGAGAAGTCCAACTGGATCCGGCTCGGGACGTCCATGTTCCAGGCTTAGAAGATGAGATCGAACTTCACGGGAACGACGGTGAGGCCCCGGCCCCGTTCGATCCCCTGGTCGCTGAAGTCCTTCCCGTGCTTCCTCACGAACCCGCCGACGTTCGGGGCGTAGGAGATGTCTTCGATCCCCCACCGCTCGAGGGAGAACCTCTTCCCGATGAGCACCTCGAAGGTCACGCCTCGGTCATCGAGCTCGAACGCTCCCTTCCCTTCGGCCTCCTCCAGGTCCCCCGCGATCTCCTCCTCCTGGTTGAAGAGGGACAGGCCCGCGCCGGCGTACCAGGCGTCTCCGATCTTCTCGTGGAAGGAGTAGAGCCCGAAGACACCGTAGGCGAGGGAGTTCCGCTCCGAGGTGGAGGCGCTGCTGTCCCGGTTCTTCACGCGGAGGGTGCTGCGCGAAGACTGGGCGAAGACGCCAACGTGGATCCGGTCGGTGAACCGGTAGGCGTAGTTGAGACCGACGTTGTGGAGGAGGGAACTCACGGCATCGAAGGGACTCTTGCCTTCTGGCTTCACAGATTCGTAGGCGGAGGTCCAGCCCAGGCCCGCGGAAGTAACGGAGACGAGGTGGCGGTTTCCCTCTCCTGAGAGGCCCTTGGCGGGTATGCTTAGGAGGAGGATAAAGAGTAAATTCTTCAGAGTGAAATTTCCCATACACTCCTATCTATACCAGGAGGATAAGTGATTAACATCTCAAGGATTCATCAATCTACCAGAGGTAAGTTGATCAGATAAGCCAGGCTTATATGAAACTAAAGTACGGCTTTAATTTTATCGCTAGACTTCATCTAAATATTAGCTTAGACAGCCTTAGTCATTAGGGTTTAATTAGATACATCACGATTTTAGGGGGGCCATATGGACGCGATTAGAAAAGTTCCTGAATTAAGTCTCATGAGTTTTGTTAACGGTACCAACAATGACAAAACGACCTTCGTCAATAACCTCTTCACCGGTCTCAAGGACTACGGCTTCATCGTCCTCGTCGACCACCCGGTTGACCACAAGCTCACGAGCAAGGCCTACGACCTCATCCACCAGTTCTTCCAGCTTCCGACCGACGTCAAGCGCTCCTACACCTGCAGAGAAGGCGGCGGCCAGCGGGGCTACACTGCCTTCGGCGTCGAGCACGCTCGGAACTCCACGCTCCCGGACCTCAAGGAGTTCTGGCACGTGGGCCGCGAAACCCTGGTGAACCCGAAGTTCAAGTCCTACTTCCCGGAGAACATCTGGCCCAAGGAGATCCCGGAGTTCAAGGACACCTTCCTCCGTCTCTACAACGGCCTGGACATGACCTCCGTGGTCCTCCTCGACGCCATCGGCATGGCCCTGGACGTTCCGCAGTCCTACTTCCGCAGCATGCTCGAAGACGGGAACTCGATCCTCCGGCCGATCCACTATCCGCCGATGAGCGCGGACACGCCGAAGAACGCCGTCCGGTCCGCCGCCCACGAAGACATCAACCTCATCACCGTCATGGTGGGGGCGACGACCTCCGGCCTCGAGCTCCTCGACCGGGACGGGAAGTGGCTCCCGATCCAGACCAACGACAAGCAGCTCGTGGTGGACTCCGGAGACATGCTCTCCCGGTTGACCAACGACGTGCTCCCGGCGACCACCCACCGAGTGGTGAACCCGGACGACCCGACGACCAACCGGTACTCGATGCCGTTCTTCGTCCACCCGAACCCGGACACCATGCTCACCTGCATCCCGTCCTGTCGCGGAACCGGGGAGAAGTACCCGGCCATCAACTCCCACGAGTGGCTGATGATCCGCTTGAACGAGATCGGTCTCCTGAAGAAGTAAGCCTCGATTTCTAACATTCTCAAGCCGCCGGCGGGGCCATCCCTCCGGCGGCTTTTTTATTTCAGGCGTGGCGACGGAAGTTTTTTGGACGTCGAGAGATT
>SXUH01000375.1 GCA_005791855.1 Bdellovibrionales bacterium | reverse complement strand
GCGCGTCCTCGGAGAGCTGAGTCCGGAGTCCATCCGGAAGGTCCAGGAGTCGGACCAGATCCTCTTCGAAGAGCTCAAGGAGCACAAGCTCTACGATTCCACCTGGCAGGCGTTCACGGTCCTCCTCCCGGTGAAGACCGTGGGAGTGAAGGGAGACGGCCGGGTCTACGAAGAGGTCATCGCCCTCCGGCTCGTGAACTCCCAGGACGGGATGACGGCGTCGGTGACGGAGCTCCCGTGGAGCTTCCTCCACAAGGTCTCTTCCCGGATCAACAACGAGGTCCGGGGAATCACCCGGGTGGTCTACGACATCACGTCGAAGCCCCCGGGCACCATCGAGTGGGAGTAGGTTAGTAGAGGATGTCCGAGTAGTCGCCTTCCGTGCAGTCCGACGTGTCGCCGTCGTTGTTCGGGCAGAAGAAGACCTTCCGGAGGTCGATCGTCTTCAGGTCCACGGCCGGGAGGTCGGAGCTCGAGATGGAGTAGTCGGTGGCCTCCGTGAGGACGAGGTTACTGAACGCCGTCTTGCTCAGGTCGTAGGTCACCGTGAGGTTGTCCGTGAGGGTCTCCCCGTCTTCCAGGACGTCGGAGATGGTGAGGTTGAGCTTCACGAGGTCGCCGTCTCTCCGGATGGCCGTGACGTCGGCCGCGGAGGCGTCCAGGTCCGCGAGGACTCCCGCGAGCGACGGCTTCTCGACGAGGTAGACGATCTTGTCTTCGTAGGCTGCGAGCTGGCCCGCCCGGCACGCCGGCGAAGCCTCCGGGGCGAAGCTCTCTCTGGCGAAGACGTAGGCCTTCGGCCCGTCGATCTTCAGGAGCGTCTCTTCGCTCGTCACGGTGTAGTTACACTTCTGGCCCTCGACGATGCTGTAGGACTTGGTGAGCACCCGCCGGGCCATCCCCGCCTGGACGTTCTCCAGCGTGGCCCTCCGCTGAGTGAAGAGCGTTTTCAGAGAGCTCACATCTAGAACCTGCCCGTAGGCTTCTAGGCTTAGGAGGAGGGAAAGGGTGCAAAGTGTTTTCATGATTCGTCTCCTGGTGATGGCGAGGAACGTACCTCTTATCATTTGAAATTTCCTTTCAATACCAAGAGCTTGCGAAGTTTTACAGACCCCAAAATGGCCCCGGGCATAAAATCCTGAAAACAAAGGGTTTTCGAACATTTCCTCCCGCTTAGAGCTTCGTATTCCCGCGCCTCTTATGGTAGATCAGAGGGATGAAAATTCTATTCCTCCTCGTGATCCTCGCGTCTTGTACCCGCAAATATGCTGACTACGACCTCATCCGCAAGGTCGATTTTCAGAAAGAAACCTACGAGCGCCCGGTGCCGCTGACCAAGGTCGCGCCGGTGGGGAAGGATGACCTCAAGGCCTGCTTCAACCAGTGGCTCTTCTTCTCGAACGCCGAGAAGGAGAAGAACGAATCCATTCCCCTCGTGGTGCGGAGCCTGTGTCCGGGGCAGGAGTACCTCCTCGACGCCCAGATGCGGGAGCAGTGGTGGACGACGCTGATCTTCACCCGCTCGTGCGTGAGCATCGAAACGAAGTGCGCCGACACGATGAAGGCCCAGTAGCTCTAGAGCGAAACTTCCTGGAAAGAACTGATGGCCCTGAACGCCGCGGGCTTCGTCCCGGGCCGCAGGACCTGGGTGACCTCCATGCCCGCGTCCCGGGCCGACTGGAGTTCCTCCGGGATGTCGGAGAAGAAGTGGATCTCCGACGCCGGGAGCCCGACCTCGGCCGCGATCTTCTCGTAGGAACCCTTCTCGCGCTTGCCGCCGACCTTGGTGTCGAAGTAGCAGGAGATGAAGGGAGTGAGGTCCCCCGCGAGGGAGTTCCCGAAGATGAGCTTCTGGGCGTGCACGGACCCCGAAGAGTAGATGCCGATCCTCTTCCCCGCCGCCCGGAGCTTCTCGAAGAAGGGCTTCACGTCAGGGTAGACGTGTCCCTGGAAGGCCTTCTTGGCGTAGCCCTCGTCCCAGATCAGGCCCTGGATGTCCTTCAGGGCGCCGTGCTTGCGGTCCTTCCGGATCCACTCGCCGAGCTTGGCGATGACGCCGTAGAGATCGGGCTTCTTCTTCTCCTCGCTCCAGACGGTGTCGCTCACGCTGTAGATGGACTTCACCACCACCGGGTGGGCCTGGTGGTTGAGGACGAAGCTCTCGAGGTGCGCCAGGGAGTAGGGGAAGAGCACCTTGTGGACGAAGCTGATGTCCGTGGTGGTGCCCTCGATGTCGAAGAGGTAGAGGGTGCTCATTGCCGGAACTGCTTTTCGATTCCGCTGTTGGTGTAGGTGGCGACCCAGCCCTCCGGCGTCATGAACACGCGGATGGCCTTCACGAAGTACTTCGGCGCGAGGTCGAACCAGTGGGTGTAGCCCCGGGGCACGGAGATGAAGTCTCCCTTCTCGCACAGGAGCGAGAAGACCTCGCCGTTCTTCTCGAGGTGGAAGAAGAACTCGCCTTCGCCGTCCACGAAGAAGCGGACCTCGTCCTCCGCGTGGGTGTGCTCGGAGAGGAACTTCTCCCGGAGGGCCTCGATGTTCGGCGTGTTCCTGTGGACGTTGATCACGTCGGCCTTGAGGTAGCCGTGCTTCTTCATGTAGGGGCCGAGCTCGTGCTCGTAGGCCCTCAGGATGGTCTCCTGGGAGTCTTCGTCCTTGAGGGGCGTTGCGGCCTGCCACTGCTCGAAGATGATCCCGCGCTCGTTCATGTACTTCTTGATCTCCCGCGGGTCGGTGATCTTCCTGGTCTGCGGTTTCTTGAGGTTCAGGATGGCCATCTAAATCTCTCCTCTAGCGTGAAGGCACTCGAAGAGGAACTCGAAGGTCTCGATGTGCCGCTTCGCCGCTGCCACATCCCGGCCCCAGGCGTAGAGCCCGTGGCCCGCGATGAGGAAGCCGTGGATGTTCTTTGAAAAGGATGCTTCCATTCCCCGGAGGATGTCCTTCATCTCCTGGGAGTTCGGGACCACCGGGAGGTCGTAGGTGAGGTCGTGGGTGGTGTTCCCCTCGAGGCCCTTCAGGATCTCGTAGCCTTCGAAGCGGATCCGTCCCTGGGCCCGGGCCCTGAGGGACAGGGTGGTGGCGAGGACCGAGTGGGTGTGGAGCACGCAGGCGACCTGGGGGAAGAGCTGGTAGATCGCCGTGTGGATCTCCGTCTCCGCCGAGGACCTGACCCCGGGAGCGTTGAACGGTGGAAGGACCTCCCCCTTGGGGTTGATCAGGATGAGGTCCGCGAGCGCGAACTTGCTCTTGTCCACGCCGGAGCGGGAGATGAGGTACTCGGTCGGTTTCTCGGAGCGCACGGAGTAGTTGGTGGAGGTCGCGGGGGACCAACCTTTGGCATTAAAAAAGCGGATCGCCTCAAGCAGTTCGTTCGCCTTTTTTAAATTTATTTCGCTCAACATTTTAGCAAGCTCCTATGGGTATTTCGTACCGTGAAGTATGTGATAATAGAAGAATATTTTTTAAATAATTGGCATAGCGTCAGAGCTTGATTACTATATTCAAGAGTCGCACTGCGTACTTTTGTCTTTTCTGAGGAAAAATGGTTATCTCTACGGTGTAGCAACTCACAAAACTCTGAGGATTCTTCCATATGAAAAACCCCTTTCTTGGGAGTGATTTTAGCCGTACCAGATCTGATAGTTTTACCCACCTCCACCTCCACACTCAGTACTCCTTGCTCGACGGCGCCCTCCGCCTGGGTGACCTCTTCAAGCGGGCGAAGGAGCTCGAGATGCCGGCCATCGCCTGCACCGACCACGGGAACATGTTCGGCGGGATCGACTTCTACACCAAGGCGATCGGGGCCGGGATCAAACCCATCCTCGGATCGGAGATCTACTTCACCCCGGGCTCGCGGCACGACCGCCGGGCGCCGAAGAACCTCAAGACCCTCGACTCCCAGGACGAAGTGGAAGGGAAGCACCAGATCCACCACCTGATCCTCCTGTGCAAGAACCTCACGGGCTACCGGAACCTTTGCAAGCTCCTCTCCAAGGCGTACCAGGAAGGCTTCTACTACAAGCCCCGGGCGGACGTCGAGCTCCTGCGGGAATTCTCCGAGGGCCTCATCGCCACCACCGCGTGCCTCAAGGGAGAGGTGGGCTACAACCTCTTCACCGGCCAGGACGAGCGCGCCTACCAGGCCGCCATGAAGTTCCGGGAGATCTTCAAGGACGACTTCTACCTCGAGATCCAGGAGAACGGCATCCCGGAGCAGAAGCTCGTCAACGAGAAGATCATCGGCTTCGCCCGGGAGAACTCCATCCCGCTGGTGGCCACCAACGACTGCCACTACCTGACCCGCGAGGACGCGGCCGCGCAGGAAGTCCTCATGTGCATCCAGACCGGGAAGACCTTCGAGGACGAGAAGCGCATGAAGCTCACCACCACGGAGTTCTACCTGAAGTCCCCGCAGGAGATGCGGGAAGCCTTCAGCTACATCCCCGAGGCCTGCGACAACACCCTGAGGATCGCCGACGCCTGCAACCTCGAGATCCGCTGGCAGGACGACAAGGGCAAGCAGATCTACCTCCTCCCGAAGTTCGAGATCACCACTCAGGAGACGGAGGCCGAGTACTTCGCGCGCCTCTCCCGGGAGGGTCTCGAGGAGCGGTTCGCGGGGCCGCATTTCAAGGCCCTGCGGGAAAGGGATAACTGGGAAACCGAGATCAGGCCCGCCTACGTCGATCGGCTGGAGCTGGAGATCGGCCTCATCGCCCAGATGGGCTTCACCGGCTACTTTCTCATCGTGTCCGACTTCATCATCTGGG
>SXUH01000374.1 GCA_005791855.1 Bdellovibrionales bacterium | reverse complement strand
GTCCTGAGTCGGTTCAACAAGCTCCGGCAGCGGCAGGCGCAGCTCAATAACTTCTACCCGTTCCGGCTCCCGAACTGCCTCCTCACGGATCCCGATCAGCGGATCGAAATCTTCCTCCACCTCAAGGAAGACATCGGCTTCGCCGCCGTCATCGGCGAAACCCTCGAGGGGCCAGTGGATCCGGTGCGGCTCTACCTCCTCCTCCTCCGGCACCTCCGGCAGGCCGGCGTGAGCTACGTGGAGGCGATCAACGACGCCTCGGACACCCACGGGATCTCCTGCATCCTCGAAGCCGGGTTCGTCCCCTGCGCCTACGTCCCCGCGTTCAAGGAAACTGGTCGGATACGGAGGGACTACGTGGTCTTCGGCAAGTCCTTCGAATCCCTGAGTACCTCCGGGAGGAAGGTCTCCGGGGCCTACGAAGACTTCTATCGGGAGTACGCCAGGGTGGAGAAGGGCGCACGCGTGCCGGAAGCTCCTACTGCTTAGGGACCGCCGAATGGGTGAAGTTTCCTTTGCCCCGGAGCGCTTGCTCGAATTGGATCCGGTCAGTCGCGGTCGGAGTTGGAACGCTCGCACCATGTTGCGCAGCTGGGGCCTCGATGGTGGAACCGGTCTTCAGATTGGCCCAGACGGTTACCCCCTCGCGGCCCTGGGCCCGCATGAATCCGAGGGCCCGAAGATCCTGGGAGTTGAACCAGTTGGCGTTGTCCATGTTCTTCATGAGACTGGCGATCTTCGATTCAGTTTCTCTCTTGTGATAAAACGAGGCCGCGGAGTGGACGAAGTTCCCTTTGCCCCGGAGGGCGGCTTCCAAGTCTGCTGCATCCGTCGACGAGGGCTCGGGAACTTTCTCGCCGGCGAAAGGTTCCGGGTACTCCAGCGTAGAACCGTTCTGCGGGTTGATCCACCGGTTGACCCCGACTTTTTCCGGGGCCCGGACGAAGCCGAGTTCCTCGATGTCCTTCGCGTTGAACCAGCCGGCGGTGCCGATGTACTTCACCAGCCTAGAGATCCGTTCTTCCACCGCTCGCTGGTGGCTCGCAGCTGCCGCCGAATGGGTGAAGTTTTCCTTTCCTCTCAACGCAGCTTCGAGCTCTGAAGCGTCGGTGCTTGAAGGATCGGGGACCCGAGCTCCGGCCTGGGGACTCGGGTACTCAATCCTCGCGTTGGTCTTCGGGTTCGTCCATATCACAACCCCAATCCTGCCCGGTGTCCTCACGAAGCCGAGGTCCTCGAGGTAGGACGTGTTGAACCATCCGGCGTTTCCGATGTTATCGACGAGGTGACGGATCTGCTGTTCCGGCGTGGGCTTTAGCGAAGAGTGCTCGAAGTGTCCCAGTCCCTGGAGAGGCCGGTCGAGCTCTGCTTTCTCCTGCCCGGAGAGTGTGAAGGGACCCAGGGGGAGGGTGATGTTCGATCCGGTGAACGGATTGTACCATTCTTGTCTCTTGGATCCCGGAAGGGGGTCGATGATCACGAAGCCGGCCTTCTCCATGGCAGCCTCGAAGGCCGCCGGGTTCTGCCGGGCGGTACCCATGAGTCGGATGACTTCCTGACGGTTCGCTGGATCGGCGGAGAAGATCTTCTGGCTCACTTCTCTTTCCTTGAGCGTTGGGACCGGAGCCGGGGTTGGGGCCGGAGCCGGGGCCTGCCGCAGCTCCATGTACCGCTTCTGGAGCTCGAAGATCTTTTTGAGCCCTTCTCCGATCTTCTGCTGGGCCAGCGCCTCTGTCTCCCGGGTTCCCTTCGAGGCGAACACCAACTGGAACGCGTGATCGAGGAGGATTGCGTTCTTATGATGGAGAAGGCCCACGATCCTCATGATCGCCTGCTGATCCGCCGAGTCCTTATTAAACGAGTTGACCTGTTCATCGATGTAGCGGAGCTGGGCTTCGTCGGCGGAGAGCTCCTGCTGGGTCTTGAGCTTCGGCAGACCGAGGTTCAAGAGGTCGTTTGCCTTCGACTTACCAAACTTCAGGGTCTCCACCGGAAACGCATCACCCCGAGGGTTGTAGACGAGGGTTCCGGGGGCCAGCTTCTTAAGAACTCGGACCGGCAGGAGGAGGATCTCGATGCTGGTCGAGTCGTAGGGAGCGCTCATCTTCACGACCTTCGTCCCGGCTTCTCCCTGGAGTGCTTCGAAGCTTGCGAGAAGAGTCTTCTTCGGCTTGGTCTTCTTCGGTGCTTTCTTCGGCAGCCCCCACCGGGAGAGCCCCTCATAAGTCAGGATCATGTCATTTTCACCGAGGCTTCCGGCCGTGCTCACGTCGCCGTCCACCGAGACGACCACTTCAGACGGAGCGAGCGTCCTGAGGCGCTCCTGGCTCAGGACGATGACGTCGGTCCCGAATTTGTTCTGGGAGTGGGAATCCGGAAGGAGCTTGGTCCCTGGGAGGTCCCGGTTCTTCTGGTATGCCGTCACCGGCTTCTCATCGGGCGCTATGCGGAGGAGCTTCTTCTCCCACTCCTCCAGAGGCCTGGTCTTTTCTTTCTTCTGGATGTCGGCGACGAGCTTGGCGAACTCCGGGATCGCGAAGAGGGTCCGGCGTTGCTCTAACGTGAGAGGCTTCTTCTTCTCCAGCATGTCCAGGAGCTCGGCGTTTGACGGGAGGCCGGCCGGGGCGGCGGGGGCCTTGCCGATCTTAGAGATCAGCCACTCTTTCTGGCTCCGGTGTTCCGCGAATCCGTTGGAGAAGTCCAGGAGCTTGGTAGCTGTTTCCTTCGGCCGGATGCCCGGCATAGCGTTCATCACCGAACCGAGGAGGTCGGGGGAGATCTTACTGATCGCCTGGGCCTCCTGATCAGTGAGCATCTGTTTCTTGTCGATCTTGGAGAGGATGGAGCTCCTGTGTGCTTCCAGCTCGGGAGACCAGCGGATGTCTTGGAGCTGGAGGAAGGTCTTCAGCGGCTCCACCAGGTGGGGGGGAATCGGCTTTCCGTAGATCATGCCCGCGACGGCGAGGTCGAGCTTCGCTGGATCGGAGAGAAGGCTCCGTCGAACCGCCTCCTTCCCCTGAGCGTTGGCCCGGAGTGCTTCGAGGGACTTGTCCGTGGCGAGCTTCTTCGGCAAGCCCCAACGGGAGAGGCCCTCGTAGGTAAGGAGGAAGTCGTTGGCACCGAGGCTTCCGGCCGTGCTCACATCGCCGTCCACAGAGACGACCACTTCAGACGGTGCGAGCGTCTTGAGGCGCTCCTGGCTCAGGACGATGACGTCGGTCCCGAACTTGTTTTGGAAGTGGGAATTTGGGAGGAGCTTGGTCCCCGGGAGGTCCCGGTTCTTCTGGTAGGCCGTCACTGGATTCATCTCCGGGACTATCCGGAGGAGCTTACCTTCCCACTCATTCAAGGGGCCGGTCTTTTCTTTCTTCTGGATGTCGGCGACGAGCTTGGCGAACTCCGGGATCGAGAAGAGGGTCCGGCGTTGTTCTAGCGTGAGGGGCTTCTTCTTCTCCAGCATGTCCAGGAGTTCGGCGTTGGACGGGAGCCCGGCCGGGGCGGCGGGGGCCTTGCCGATCTTAGAGATCAGCCACTCTTTCTGGCTCCGGTGTTCCGCGAATCCGTTGGAGAAGTCCAGGAGCTTG
>SXUH01000373.1 GCA_005791855.1 Bdellovibrionales bacterium | reverse complement strand
ACGACCTCATCCTGTTTTCCATCGTGCGGGTCCCGAGCCTCAAGGAGATCGGGCTCACCGGCGAGGCGCTGATGAACGATGGCCTCCTCCTCTTGAACCTCCAGATGGCGGGCCTGCTCATCGGTGGAATCTTCTTCGGCGTCCTCGGTGATCGGAAGGGGAGGCTTTCGGTCCTCTTCTTCTCCATCCTCCTCTACTCGGTGGCCAACTTCCTCAACGGTTTCGTGAACAGCGTGGAGAGTTACGCGGTCCTGCGGTTCCTCGCGGGCATCGGGCTGGCCGGCGAACTCGGTGCGGGGATTACCCTGGTCTCCGAGCTCCTGCCGAAGGAAAAGCGCGGCTACGGCACCACCATCATCGCCACCGTCGGCGTGAGCGGTGCCCTCCTCGCCTGGTTCGTGGCGGAGAACCTGAACTGGCGGTACGCCTACTTCATCGGCGGCGGCATGGGCATGGCCCTCCTCTTCCTTCGCATCGGAGTCCTCGAGTCCACCATGTTCAACAAGATCAAGACCGAGGCCCACGTGGAGCGCGGGAACTTCCTCCAGCTCTTCAAGAGTAAGTCGCGGATCCTGAAGTTCCTCGCCTGCATCGCCGTGGGCGCCCCCCTCTGGTACGTGATCGGTCTCCTCATCACCCTGTCTCCCGAGTTCGCGACCGTCCTCGAGGTCCAGGGAGAGGTAGAGGCCGGGAAGGCCGTGTTCTACAGCTACGCGGGGCTGATCTTCGGGGACCTCGCCTCGGGACTCCTCAGCCAGTGGCTCAAGAGCCGCAAGAAGAGTGTCTTGATCTTCCTCGTCGCCACCGCCGTGACCACGGCCCTCTACTTCTTCCTCCGGGGCCTCACCGTAGAGCAGTTCTACGCCCTGACCTTCCTCATGGGGATCTCCGTCGGGTACTGGGCGATGTTCGTGACCATCTCGGCCGAGCAGTTCGGGACCAACCTCCGGGCGACGGTGGCCACCTCGACGCCGAACTTCGTCCGCGGCTCGGTGGTGCCCATCTCCTTCCTGTTCACCTTCCTCAAGGGCTTCGTCTCGATGTGGGCCTCGGGCCTCATCGTCGGGGTCCTCATCATGCTGGTCTCCCTCTGGGGGTACCGGAACATCCACGAGACGTTTCACCAGGATCTGGACTTCCTGGAGGAGTGACTAAATCTCCTTGGCGTCCAGGACGACGAGCTCCTCTCTTCGAACCTTCGCGAGGTCGACCATCTTCTGGGCCAGGGTCCCGACCTCCGTGCCGGAGAGCTTCCGGAGCTTCTCCGGGAGCACGGGGGCGACGGTCTTGAAGGCCTTGATGAAGAGGGCCTCGAAGCTCCGGTGCTCCTTGCGCTCGCCGATCAGGAGCGAAGGCCGCAGGATGCAGAGGCGCTTGAAACCCAGCCCCTTGAGCTCTTCCTCCACCTCGCCCTTGACCTTGCTGTAGAAGATGGCGGAGGCCCGATCGGCACCCGCGGCGCTGACGACGACGAAGGCCCGGGCCTCGTGGGCCTTCGCGATCCGCGCGAAGTCCAGCACGGCCTTCTCATCCACCTTCCGGAAGTTCTCCTTGCTCCCGGCGGTCTTGATGGTCGTCCCCAGGCAGCAGAAGTACACGTCGCCCTGAAGCTTCGCCCGTAGCCCCGGGAGCTCGTCCAGGGTGGAGAAGCGGATCTCGCTGAGCTTCCCGCTCGGCTCGAGCGAGGGCTTCCGCGAAACCGAGACGACCTCTTCGAACTCCGGGTCCAGGAGGAGCCTCCGGAGGAGCTCGGAGCCCGTAAGGCCCGTCGCTCCGATGATCACCGCTCTCATTCACACCTCACTTTGAAAATCCACTAGACTATATCAGTCTGGGCGGGTGAATGCATCGCCTATGTACTCCACAGAGTCCGATTGCTACCCTAGTTCCATGACCACTGCGCCCGACTTGATGCAAAGACTAAAATCCGAAACCAAAGAAGCCCACCAGAGCATCGAGAGGGCCCTGAACCTCATGAGCCCGGACGTCTCCGTGGCCGACTACACGAGGTACCTCGAGGCCATGGCGGCCTTCCACCTGAAGCTCGAAGACGTGTACAAGAAGTTCGCCGAAGCCTCGGAGGAGTACGACCTCAACCTCCCGGAGAAGATCAAGACCCGGTCACTCCGGAAGGACCTGGAGGAGCTGCGCCGGAAGGTCAGGGCCCAGGACGTCCCGGACGGAGTCCTCCCGCCGGTGAAAGATTTCCCGTCCCTCCTGGGGATCCTCTACGTGCTGGAGGGCTCGATGTTCGGGGCGAAGGTCATCTCCAAGCACCTCGCGGCCTGCTTCGAGCTCAAGGGCATCCGCCTGTCGTTCCACTACCTCAACCACTACGGCGCGCAGATGGGAGCCATGTGGAAGAGCTTCTCCGATGCCGTGAACCGCTACTCCGCGGGCCACCCCGAGGACGACCAGCTCGTCATCGCCTCGGCCAACCGGACCTTCCGGAAGCTCGAATCACTTCTGGCGGGAGTCGACGATTGAGAGGACGGTGAGGCTCAGGATTTCCATGTCGAAGGGCTTCTTCAGGACCGTCACGGCGCCGAGTTTCTGGGCCCAGTCTTCGACCTGGGCGTTGCCGGAGGCCACCACGAGGGAAACTTTCTCACTCCCCGGAAGGGTCGAGAACTCTTGCTTGAGCTGCAGCGGATCCATGTCCGGGAGCTTCAGGTCGATGATCAGGATGTCGGGCAGGGAGATCCGCTTCATGTCGTCCAGGGCCGACCGGCCATCGTGGAACCCGCGGACCGTAAGGCCCTCGTTCTCCAGGATCTCCTGGACCATGGAGCGCAGATCTTCGTCGTCTTCGATGATGAGAACCTGAGTGCTCATACCTTACCTGATGGCCTCTTCGTACTTCGTTGTGAGTTCAGACAAGATTCGCTCGTTCACGATCAAAGTGTCAAAAATAAAATTCCTAAATAATCTAATCCCTTCCACCTCGAAGGCTTCCCAGGCGGCCGTCCGGTGCCGGATCACTTCCTGCCAGCTCTCGAAGGACTTCCGGGGGTTGATGTTGCCCTCGTAGTTCCTCGCCTCGAGCTTCCTCGGGTCTCCACCCCAGATCACCGTGGAGACGAATTCCTTCCGGAAGAGGATGAACAGTGACTCGGAGAGGTTCTTGACGCGGACAGCAAGGGCGCCGGCGGCGAGGTCCGCGAGGTTTTCCCATTTCTTATCGAGATCGGTGAGGGAATCGACGGCGAGGATGTCCCGGCCCGCCCGATCCATCTCTTCGTTGATCACCTGGCTTATCTCCACCAGGTCGGCCCGGGGCGGGGTGAACCCGGCCATGTCGACCTTCGTCGAGCTGACGAAGGCGACCCCGTCGCTGGCGAAGAGCTTCAGCACGTCCTTGTAGTTCCGGAAGAGCTGGTCGAGCGGATCCTTGCTCCCCTTGAGCTCGTTGAAGATGTGGAAGAAGCAGGTGTCGAAGTTGAGCCGGCTCTTGCTGACCTTCTGGGTTTCGATGAGCGGGACGACCATGGCGAAGGCCTCCGCGAGGTTCTCGCAGAGGAGCCGCTGGTCCTGGTTCACGTAGACGAGGCTCGGCGAGTGGCAGGCCACGAGGCCCCAGAGCTCGTTGTCCACCGTGATGGCCACCGAGTAGGAGGTCTTCACTCCCATGTTGATGAGGTAGTCCAGGTGCACCTGGGACACGCCCCGGGTCTTCGAGTCCGAGAGGTCGATGGTCTTCCCCGTGGCCGAGTTCAGGGGCGGGATCACCGGAGACTGCTTCGCACTCGAGTCCGCGATGTAGCGGACCTTGTTCCGGAGGTAGAGGTCCCGGGCCGGCTTCGGGATGTCCGAGGCCGGGAACCGGTGGCCCAGGAAGGAGTGCGCGGTGGCCACCTTGTCCTCGGCGATCACCTCCCCGTGCCAGTCGGGCTTGGCGAACTGGTAGAGCATCACGCGCTCGAGTCCCGTGAGCATGCGGATCTCCTGGCAGAGGTCCTTCCCCAGGCGCTTGAGGTCGGTGCTCGCCTTGAACTTCGAGAGGATGCTCGCCTGCCGCAGGGACATGAGCTCGGGGTTCGGGAACTCGGTCATCACCCAGTGGGGGGCCTCGATCTCGCAGGAGATGAAGCCTTCGTTGTCGAAGACGTGGACCTCGAAGCTCCGGTCCTCGTGGGGGATCTTGAAGTAGAGCTCCTTGTAGATCTTCCACTCCTCGAGCCGGAGCTTCTTCTCGAGCTGCGCCTGGACCAGGGCCCCGAAGGGGAACTCGTTGAGGCGCCGGTGGAGGACGTCGGCTTCGCCGAGGATCTTCTCGACGTTCTTACTGTAGTTGTGGATGCGGAAGTCGCCCCGGGAGAGGTTGAAGAAGGCCGCGTGCTCCTGGATGGCGGCGATGTACCGGACCGGTTCCTGGTCGCACTTCGAAACGTCGGTGGCTCGGATCTGGGAGTCGCTCATGGGGTTTCCTTAGGTTACTTGTTCTTTCCAGCTGTCGATCTTCTCCTTCAGCGAGGCGATGGACACCGGCTTGGTGAGGAAGTCGTCCATCCCCGCCTGGAGGGCTTCTTCCTTGAGGCCCTTCATCACGTTCGCCGTGAGGGCGATGATGGGAACCTGCTTTACGTCTTTGAGGTTGCGGATCCGGCGGGTGGTCTCCATCCCGTCCATGTCGGGCATCTGGATGTCCATGAAGATGAGGTCGTAGATCGTCTTCTTCTCGAGCAGGGCTACGGCTTCCTTCCCGCTCGCGACGAGGGTGGCGCTGTGGCCCAGCCGGGTGAAGAAGGCCTTCATGAGCGGATGGCTCTCGAGGTAGTCGTCGACGATGAGGATCCTCAGGGCCTGGGCCCTGTCCCGCTCGACCTTGACGGTGACGGCACTCGGATCCTTCGTGCGGACCGTGGCCTGGGTGGTCGGGAGCTGGAGCTCGAACCAGAAGGTCGACCCCTTGTTGATCTCACTCTCGAAGCCGATGTTCCCCTGCATGAGGTCGACGAGCTGCTTGGAGATCGCGAGCCCGAGGCCCGTGCCGCCGAACTTCCGGGTGTGGCCCGAGTCCGCCTGGGAGAACCGGGTGAAGAGCTTCCCGGAGGATTCCTCCGGGATCCCGACGCCGGTGTCCCGGACCTCGAAGCGGAGCTTCGAGACCAGCGGCTTGGACTCGTCCTCGGTCACCCGGACGTGGATCTTCCCCTTCTGGGTGAACTT
>SXUH01000372.1 GCA_005791855.1 Bdellovibrionales bacterium | reverse complement strand
GACGACCCGGTTTCTCGTGAGAGGTTCGGGCCAAATCAGATAAAGGAAATGCTATGGCCTCGTTTGACCTTGTTTCTAGAATCGACGCGATGGAACTCAGCAACGCTCTGAAGAACACGGAGAAGGTCATCCAGGGTCGCTACGACTTCAAGGGCTCCGAGGCGAAGGCCGAGTACAAGGAGAAGGAAAAGCTCATCGAGATCCAGGCCGAGGACGAGATGAAGGTCCGCACGGTGCTGGACATCCTCCGCACCAACATGGGCAAGCGCGGGATCGGCTTCAAGGGGATGACCGAGTCGAAGATCCTTCCCCTGGGCCTCAAGCACAAGAAGATGACCCTCTCCCTCACCTCCGGGTTCGACAAGGACGCGCAGAAGCTCATGAACCGCCTGATCAAGGAGTCCGGCTTCAAGGGGAAGTCCCAGTACATGGATGAGAAGTACCGGTTGGAGTCCAAGAGCATCGACGAGCTCCAGGCCCTCTTCCAGTTCCTCCGCTCCCACGCGGACATGACCCTGGAGCTGCACATGGAAAATCTAAAACGCTAAGGAGACGCTATGTCACTCATGGACCAGGTAAACAACGACATCAAAGAAGCGATGAAGAACAAGCAGCAGGAGCGGCTCGACGCCCTCCGGATGCTCAAGGCCGAGTTCATCAAGAACAACACCGCTCCGAAGCCGACCGACGAGCTCTCCGTGACCGTGGGCCACGCCAAGCGGATCCAGGACTCCCTGGAGATGTACCAGGCCGGGACCCCCGCCCACGAGAAGATCCTCAAGGAACTGGACGTGATCAAGACCTACCTCCCGAAGTCCATGGACGAAGCCGAGGTGGTCAAGCTCATCGGTGAGATCAAGGCCAGAGGCGCCAAGGACATGGGGGCGATCATGAAAGAGCTCCAGCCGCAGATCAAAGGTCGCTTCGACGGCAAGCGGGCCTCCGAGCTGGTCAAAGCCGCCGTCTAGTGGGCATCCAAGACTTCGGGCCAAACTTCAGCCTCGAGAAGTTCTACCGGGCCCGGGACCGCGCGCGGGACCTGACCTTCGAGCTCGCCTCCCGGATCAGACCCGGGATGGTGGAGGAAGAGGCCCACCGACTCTACAAGGACCTCAGCAGGAAGTTCGGGGCCGAGAAGCAGTGGCACCCGCCGAAGCTCCGCTTTGGCCCGAACACCCTGAAGAACTTCCGCGACCCCTCCGACCCCTACGTGCTCAAAGACGAGGACCTCTTCTTCATCGACATCGGCCCGGTCTTCGAGGGCCACGAAGCCGACTACGGCGAGACCTTCACCACCGGGAAGGCCTTCGACCACCTGAACGTCGCTGCGACGTCGAAGACGGTCTTCGAAGAAGTGCGGGACTTCTGGAAGGAGCACCGGAGCACCGGGAAGGAACTCTACGACTTCGCCGAGGGCCGCGCCCGCCACTACGGCTACCACCTCAACCTCGGGAACGACGGCCACCGGCTCGCGGACTTCCCCCACGCCCTGATCCACAAGGGGGGCCTCGGTGTGTGCGAGGAGGTCGTGGTTCCGAACGCCTGGATCCTCGAGATCCATCTCTGGAACGAGCCCCGGACCTTCGGGGCCTTCTTCGAGGACATCCTCACCGACACCCCGCTGAGCTAATTTTACACGGCTCGAAAAAAATCCCTTCCTGATCGTACTTCGCTGAGCTACAGAACCGGAAAACCATGTTCGTAAGGAGATCCGATGAAAGCCCTCGCGCTGCTGAGCCTCTTGGCCACCCCTGTGCTGGTACAGGCCCACCCCCTGGACGAGTACAACTGTAAGAACTCGAGGGGAACGGTCACCGTCAACATCCAGCGCGACGATCGGAACTTCGACAAGGTGAGCATCGCCTTCGGCACCACCTGGGTCCTCGTCGACTACGTGAGGCCCTTCCGCTCGGCGCTCCTCAAGGATTACCCGGTCGCCTACCAAGCGACGAAGGACCACCACGAGCCCTACGCTCTGGAGATCACCATCGCCGACCTTCACCTGAACTTCGTCCCGTTCCGTCAGAGGACGGGGACCATGCTCCTGAACATGCGGGACGAGTACTCGAGCACGAACTATCCGAAGCCGATCGTCTCGAACAAGATCAAGCAGGTGCTGACCTGCACGCTGGATAGATTCGTCCCGTAGCCACCGGACAGACTGTCCAAGAACTCTACGGCCGTCGCTCGCAAGGCTCGAGGCCCCGCCCGACGGGGCCTTACTTCTTCACCCCCACCCGCACCTTCTTGTAGCAGGCGTGCTGGAGGATGAGACTCGTCACCATCATCGACATTAGGGCGCCTAAAACTATCATCATTTCCATTGATCACTCCTTGTTTGGCACTCTCTGCGTCCGTGCAAGTCTGGGAGAGTCACCGTCCTGGTAGCTCCGTTACCAACCAGGGAGCAGGAACCGTGCCAAGTACCCGACCAAGGGAGATCGGCGAGTTAGCGAGGCGGAAGTCGGATCCGGGTGGATTCTCACAGCACCGGTGGCGCCGGGGCACCCCCAGTTTGGCTCCGGGTAGATCTTACAGGGTGAAACGCAGAAGGTCCGCCGGGGCGGACCTTCGGGTCACTTCTTCCAGAAGAAGAGGCGGTAGAAGATGAGGGAGAAGCTGATGCCGGAGAGGAGGAAGACACCGATCCCTAGTTTAACAATTTCTTCGTCCATGAAAAAATCCTCGCTTTGAAAAAGTGGTTCATCCGTGAACCAGATGGGTCCCAACCGTGGACTCTCATCGCTCTTGCATCCTTGAGGCTCAACCCTGTTAGTACTGTCTCTTCGTGAGACCTAGAGCTTCCTACCATCCTGGCGGGGAACTCTCAGACTCAACAGGAGTAAAGCAGGTTCCGTGCCAACCCGCGGGTTGGAGAATCGCCGACTTGTGAAATTGGAGCAAATTAATTCGGAGCCACATAGGCTCCGCGAGAGTGTCAAAATGGAGGTGCGTTTTGTGCACGAAAGTTGAGCGGAGGAAACGGTCGCTCGGAAAATTTTTTCGAGCTCCCCTTGTGTACTCTTTTAATCCATGAAACCATGTCCTAGGAAATTAAAGACTAGTTTCCCATTCGCCAGGAGGGTGAACCTTGATGAATCCACACTACTATCTGATGAAGAATAAGAAGATTCTTCGCCTCGAAGCCGACGTCACCTTCGAAGAGCTCCCCCAGAACGTCCGCGACCGCGTGTTGGATCCACAAGACATCGTCAGCCTCGACCAGACCCAGGCCAACTGGCGCGTGGTGATCTTCCGGGACGAGATCCTGGAGTTCCACGAGTTCGAGGAGTGGCTCATGTCCGCGGAGGCCCTCTCCCTGGAAGAAGAGCAGGAGTACGAGCTCGCTGCCAACTAATCCTGGCAATAAAACTTCCCCGTGCCCTCCGCCTCCGGCGTAAGACCCCGATCTTCCGAGCCGACCGGATTCTGACCGGATTTGTGTGACAATGGGTCCACAAAACGGAGGTCAGCGTGCGGTCAAAACTAAACCCTTTGGAGTCTTCTCGGCAGGAAATCATAATAAGTTTCATGCCCACCATCAGATACTGGGCGAAACATTTCCACTACCAGTATCATCAAGTACTTGAGTTCGAGGACCTGGTCACCGTGGGCGTGATCGGGCTCATCGATGCCATGAACAAGTACAAGCAGGAGAAGAAGAACCAGTTCAAGACCTACGCCGAGTTCCGGATCCGGGGCGAGATCATCGACGAGCTCCGGAAGCAGGACTGGATGACCCGCTCCGAGCGGACCAAGCAGAAGAAGTACAAGAAGAGCAAGAAGCAGCTCACCGAGGAACTGGGCCGCACCCCGACCTCCCTGGAGATGTCCAACGTCCTCCCCTTCAAGCCGAAGGACCTCACCCGCCTCGAGCAGTACGAGTCCGGGGACTCGATCAAGCAGTACGTGGAGGGCGAGACCGTGGAGAACAACATCCTCCAGAGCACGGAGTTCGAGGTCTACACCCTGAAGAAGACCCTCTCCGTGATCCTCGACGACCTCCCGCGGACGATGCGCCTGGTGGTGACCCTGAAGTACTTCGAGGACCTGAACTTCTACGACATCTCGAAGGTCGTGAACCTCTCCGAGGGCCGGATCTGCCAGCTCCACGCCGAAGCCCTGGAGCTCCTCAAGGAGACGCTGGAGAAGCAGCAGATCGACATCCTCGCCGCCTAGGGCACGGGCCTGTCGCTCTTCTTCTTGGTGCGGTTGAAGATGGTGGTCTGGACCCAGTAGCGGAAGAACTTCATCATCTCCTCGGTGATGGCCTTCTCCTCCAGGATGCCCAGGGCGTGGGCCGTGGCTTCGAAGGTCGAGAGCCAGTAGGGCTGGTTCGCCTGCCGGAGGCGGTACTCCCCGAGGAGCCCGCCGGGGAGCTTCACCGCCGGGATGGGCCCGAACTTCTCCTCCCGCTTGCGCACTCTGCGGGCCTGGTGCCAGTTTCCGTCCGGGACGATCAGGTGGTAGGGCCCGGGGTGGGCCCTAAGGAACGTCTCATCCAAGGTGACGGCGTCCTCGTGGGGGTAGAGGAAGAGCGGGGTCCCGCTCCGTCGCACCACGGGGTCGGCGTCGAAGGGCTGCTCCACCTTCCCGCGGATGAAGATCTGGGCGTTGTCCGGCAGGAGCTTCTGGACGAACCAGGCGGTGTTGGAGGTGAGCTTGAGTTCGCTCACGTGGACGATGAGGGAGACGTTGGTGGAGATGGCCCGGGGCCTGATGAACTCGCAGACGCAGAGGTTATTGTTCAGCCGGCAGGCCGGACACCGGTTGAAGATGCCGGCGCGGCGCTGACTCACCTGGGACCCCCGCTGTTACTCCGTGGCACTT
>SXUH01000371.1 GCA_005791855.1 Bdellovibrionales bacterium | reverse complement strand
CAACCTCGACGGGAACACGGGCATCAACCTTAAGGCCCTGGTGGAGAAGCAGCTGGCGACCCTCATCGACGGGATCCACAAGAAGATCAAGAAGAGCAACCAGGGCACCGTGGGTGGCCTCTTCAAGCAGTCCTTCATCGACGGCTTCGTCGACGTTAAGGAGATCAAGGAGGGCATCCCGGAGTACGCCGACGCCATGATTAAAGAGATGACCGATTCGAAGACCGAGCAGCAGCTCAAGTCCGTGGCGATCAAGAAGGTCGAAGGCTACCTGAAGAAATCCTTCGACCACCAGGACCGGACCCAGGTGAACCGGATCCTGAAGGAGACGGGCTCGCCGGACGTGGAGCACGCGCGGGCGAAGCTCCGGTCGGACATCCAGCTGAACCAGGACCTCATCGAGCGGTACACCTGGATCCTCATCGGCCTCGCGGTCCTCCAGTACGCCATCCCGATCTTCCTCCGAAGGCCCCTGCGGCCGGAGGAATACATCGTCCTCCTGCTGACCCTCGTCCCGCTCCTCATCGTCGGCGTCGCCACGCCGATGATCGACATGGAGGCCAAGATCTCCAAGATGAGCTTCACCCTTTTGGACCACCCGGTGCTGTTCGAGAACCAGGTCCTCTACTTCCAGAGTAAGAGCATCATGGACGTCTTCTGGATCATGATCAACCACCGCGAGCCGCAGATGAAGTTCGTCGGCGTCCTCCTCGTGACCTTCAGCGTGGTCTTCCCGCTTCTGAAGCTCCTCTCCTCGGTCATCTACTACTACAACTACCGGCACGCCCGGCGCTCGAAGCTCGTCCAGTTCTTCGTCCTCAAGTCCGGCAAGTGGTCCATGGCCGACGTGATGGTGGTGGCGATCTTCATGGCCTACATCGGGTTCAAC
Organism: Bdellovibrionales bacterium; assembly: GCA_005791855.1. Taxonomy (GTDB): domain Bacteria; phylum Bdellovibrionota; class Bacteriovoracia; order Bacteriovoracales; family Bacteriovoracaceae; genus Peredibacter. Next base: position 3,033 of record SXUH01000371.1, on the reverse strand, counting down.
GGGATCATCACCAGCCAGCTGGCCAAGCTCGGAGCGACCCAGGAGAAGGACGTGGTCTTCATCGCCACCAACGGAACCTCCTTCCAGCCCGGGTATTTTTTATTTATGGCCTTCACCATCCTCGGGCTCTTCCTCTCCACCTACCTCACCCGTAAGCCCCCTGAATTTCTGGACAACTAACAACTGCGCTCAACTATTCCCCCCGGACGACCGATAGGTGATATCGACGAAATCAAACTAGGAGTACGTATGGGATTACCTGTTGAAGCCTTTGATAAATCGAAACACAACTACCTCCAGAGATGTTTCTACGTCATCAATCTGCTGAAGGATAAGGACTACGACCTGTGGGAGAACTTCCACGCGCAGTACTGCGCGACCAAGCCGGAGGAGTCCTGGGAGCTCTACGAGATCCTAGTTGAAGAGTACCGGAAGATGCTCGAACCGGTGAAGAAGGCGAAGAAGACGAGGACCGCGAAAGCTAAGAAATAATCTCGAAGTGGTCCGGAGCGCGCGAGGGCCCCGGACCTCCTAGACCTCGTAGTAGGAAAAGTCCTTCTCCGACGACGGCACCTTCATCCTCCGCTTAAATTCGAACCCGAGCCTCAGGAGAGTCCGCACGGAGCGCTCGTTGTCCTCCGTGGTGATGGCGGCGATGGTCTTGAACCCCAAGGTCCGCTTCCCGTGCACCAGGAGCGCCTCCGAGGCTTCGGTCACGTACCCCTGCCCTGTGAACTCCTCCAGGAGGGCGAAGCCGAGGTCCGGGAACTCGAGCCCGGGCCTTATCACGAAGCCGGCGATGCCCACGGGCACTCCGCACCTCAGGGTGAGGACGTAGAGGCCATAGCCGTGGTCCGCGTAGCTCCGGAGGTACTTTTCTCTGATGAAGGCCAGGGCGTCGGCTTCCGACCGCACGCCCGAGTCGCGGATCATCTTCAGGTAGCTCGGCTCGTTCAGGAGCTTGAGGAAGAAGGCGGTGTCGGCCTCCGTCGCCTCCCGGAGCCGGAGCCTCTGTGTGTGTAGGTTCATGCGAGAGATTATAGCACGGGACTCAGGACGCGTCTTCCGGGTGCGGGAAGATGACGATGTTGTCCGCCGGTGCGATGGCCTCTGGCTTCATCCCGAGGTAGGTGGAGACCGTACATAGGATGCAGAAGAGGTAGACCATAAGGAAAAGGAGCGTGTAGTTTTCTGAGGTGTCTTTCATAGCTACCTGCCTTTGCCTAAAGCTTACTCCCGCGCGGACCCATGAGCAAAATTTTCCGTCCGAGAGGTGAACTTCGATCAGGCATTTTTACCAGGCCAAGAATATGATCGGACCGCCGCGATTTCTCCCTTCGGGATGGCCCGGCCGCCGTGCTATAGTCGATCCCATGCTAAGATGGCTCGCAGAAAAAAGAATCCAGGACGCGATCGACCGCGGGGAGCTCGAGACCTACGAGGGAAAGGGTCAGCCATTCCCCGAGGAGTTCTTCGCGGAGAACCCCTACGTCCCGGAGAACCTCCGGCAGTCGTTCAAGTTCCTCAAGGGAGCCTCCTTCACCCCGCACGTGCTTCTGCTGAAGCACGAGCTCGACGTCCTCCGGATCCGGGCGAAGAGCAAGAAGCTCACCGCCGAGGACCGCCGGGAGCTCGAGCGGGAGATCTCCACCAAGGCCATCGAATACGAAGTGCGGATGGAGTTCTACCGAAGCTCCCTCGGGGGCTAGGTCCACACTTTCTGGGCGCTTTCTGGCAAGTCGCTTGATCCCCCAGGTCCGGTTAACGGAATCCGATACTTAGGTAAATCGCGCAAGCCCCGAGATTCAGAGGCGCGGGTGGAATTCCGTCCCCCCAAACTAGCTCCTTGGTTATAATCAACCTAGATCAAGACAACAACGAGGACACCATGAAAATTCTCACAGTCGCCGTACTCTGTTCGCTACTTTGCTCCGCCAAAGCCATGGCTTCCGAGGAGTGTGTGAAGAGCCACGCCGCCAGCCTCCAGGCCTGCGTCGACGCTCGAAGCGCTGCACTCTTCAAGCTCAAGTCGCTAGCCGAAAGCCTTGCCGTGAAGAAGCAAAAGGCGATGACCGAAGAGGGCTTCCACGTCTGCGTCGCAAACGCGAACGCCGCGGACGCGGCCTGCTCTAAGACCTACGCGGTCCGGAAGGAGAAGGGAACGAAGCAGAATGGCGGCGGAGCAACGACCACGTCGATCAAGACCCAGTCCGGGAAGAAGAACTTCTAGCCTAGACCTTGAACTTCGGCCCGGGCACGGGCCCCTCGATCTTCCGCAGGTCTTCCAGCAAGGGCCCCCATCTTCACGTGCTTCTCACCGGCGAGCTCGCTCCAGAGGTTACTGGACCAGAACTCGCCGTACTTCATGCACGACGGAGGCCCCTTGGCGTCGAAGGACACCAGCAGCTCCATGGCGTCGTCCCGGAGGCCCGTGACGGTGACGGTGGAGCTGTAGTAGCAGGACTTCTCCCTGTTGGTCTCCTCGACCGTCATGCGCTTCATGACCTCCGCCAGGGCCTCCGAGCTCTTCAGCCGGTGGAGGTCGATGGTCGCGAGCGAGCTCCAGGAGACGTCGGCCAGCGCGGCTCCGGGGTACAGCAGAGCGATGAATAGGGCCCTCATCAAATTTCGTAGTTTCATAAATAGCGGGATTAGTTTTTTTTGAAAGTAGAGAACAAAATTTGATTCTAGCCCCCGCGCCGCCGGCTTGTCAAGGCCCCCGGGATGCTTGATCGCTTCGATTTAATTCTGGCGGGACTTAACCGATGGCCGCGGGGTAGCCGGCGTCTTCGATGAGCTCCTTGATCTTCTCCTGAGACTCGGGGGCTTCCACGAAGATCGTCCGCTCCTTCACGTTCGACTCGACCTTGATGGTGGCGTCGTACTCCTTGAGCGCGTCCTCGATGGTGTGCACGCAGCTCATGCAGTTCATGGATTCGATCTTAAACTTGTACATCCTGGCCTCCTCTGAAGGTTCCGACCCTAGCTTACACCGTCCCCCGGGGGGAAGGTCAAGGCGAGGCATGTTTCTAT
>SXUH01000370.1 GCA_005791855.1 Bdellovibrionales bacterium | reverse complement strand
GGCCGCATCTTCCTCTACCCGGCCCGGTTCCCGAAGGCCTACCAGGAGTTCAAGGAAGCCCTGGTCCGGTCTCCGCGGACCATCGATTCGACCCAGGACCTCTTGATCCGAGTCGCGAAAGATTCCATCAACCGTTCCCCCGAAGCCGCCAAGACGGCCATGGGGTTCTTCCCGAAAATTCCGAAGGCCGTGGACCTCACCACCTTCGACCCCCGCGGCTTCATGAACGACGCCTGGTGGGCCCAGGTGGACCGCGACTCCGAAAGGGCGTCGAAGGCGCAGCGGAGGTACTTCGAGTCGGTGAGAGACGGCTTCCGACTCTTCGGCGAATCCGTCCGGCTCCTGGTGCAGACCGAGCTCACCCGGTGAGTTAGTTACAGCTGCTCCAGCTCGGATAGGCCGCGCACTGGGCCCGGGTTCCGTTGCACGAACTCCAGCTCGGGTACTGCTCGCACTGGGACTGGGTCCCGTTGCACGCGCTCCAGCTCGGGTACTGCTCGCACTGGACCCGGGTTCCGTTGCACGCGCTCCAGCTCGGGTACTTCTCACACTGGGCCCGGGTTCCGTTACAGGAGCTCCAGCTCGGATAGGCTTCGCACTGGGCTTCGGTTCCGTTACACTCGCTCCGGCTCGGGTGCTCCGAGCAGCGGCCGGTGGCGGTCCGGCAGGCGCGGTCGTTCGGCTCGACTCGGCAGTGGGCCCGGGTTCCTTCGCAGTATCGGTTCCGCGGGTGGGCTTCGCAGAAGGCCTGGGTCCCTTCGCAGTTCTCCCCGCGCGTGTTTCGTTGGCAGAGGTCCCGGTGAGTCGTGTCCCGGTAGTCATCGTACTCGCGGGTGTAGCCGCTGCTTCCGGGTTCCGATCTGTATCCTTCGTAGAGCGTGTACCTGGTGTAGGGAGTTCTCTGCGCGAAGGCCGAAGAGGCGATGAGTAGTAGGGCGAACAGTGTTTTCATTCCAGCTCCTTTGGTGCACCTCTTATAGAACAGATTTGTTACCAACGGGCACTCCCGGAGTGAACAAAGTGGTACAGGGAATGTACCACCATGCAGGGTTAAGGATCTGAAAGCTAAAGCACGGGGAGGGGAGTACCATAATGTTTACAAGGCCGGTGGGAAGAAATTTGTAACCGGCCTATACTGTCCGCCATGGAAACGGCGACCGCCAAGAGAAACACTTCCTACCAGACCTTCCGCGACTTCCTCCAGGAAGAGCTGATCCGCCGTTGCCGCAAGAACCCTTCCTATTCCCTGCGGGCCTTCGCAACCTCCGCGGGAGTGAACCACGCGCTCCTCTCCATGGTCCTGAACGGAAAGCGGAAGGTGACGGTGAACTTCATCCTGAAGACCGGCACGGCCCTGGGCCTCTCCGAGGTGAAGCTGCAGAAGTTCATCCGCATCGCCCAGAAGCAGAACGCACGGGCCACGGAGCCGAGCTTCGAAGAGCAGCGCCGGCAGCAGGAGCTCAGCCGCCTAACCCTCGACCAGTACCAGCTCATCTCCGAGTGGTACCACGACGCCATCCTCGAGCTCGCCCGGATCCCCGACTTCGACCTGTCCGCCCCGGCCATCGCCCAGGCCCTCGGCATCTCCACCCTCGAGGCGAAGAGTGCGAAGGAACGGCTCGAGCGCATGGGCCTGGTCGAGATCGATCCGCTCGACGGGACCTGGAAGGAAACCTCGAACAACACCACCATCGCCCACCTGGACCTCACCTCCCCGGCCCTGCGGGCCTTCCAGAAGCGGGTCCTGCAGCTCTCCATGGATTCCCTGGAGAAGGTCCCGAAGGAACACCGGGACCACACCTGCATCACCATGGCGGTCCGGAGCTCGGACCTCGAGGAAGCCAAGAAGCGGATCAAGAAGTTCCGCCGGGAGCTCCTGGCCTTCCTCCAGCGGGAGGAGGCCGACGACACCGAGGAGCTCGCCCTCGGGACCTACGACGACGTTTACAACGTCCACATCTCCTTCTTCCCCCTTACGAATCTGCATAAAAAGGAAAGGCCATGAAGCTCACCCCGAAGTCCCTCTTCTCATTGTTCATCCTCCTCCTCGTCCCGGCGACGAGCTTCGCGGGTCAGGAAAAGGGCGGCGGCTCCGGTGTTGCGTGCTTCGAGACCACCGAAGAAGCCACCCTCGTGAGGCAGCGGAAGGGGAAGATCCTCGACGAGGAGCTCCCGCGGCTCGTCTCTCTGGAGACGACGGACCTCTACGAAGCCAAGGCGGCGGGGTCCTGGGCCGGGGGCTCGAGCTTCGTCTTCGACAAGCGCCGGAGCGGCGAGAGCCAGGACCAGTGGCTCAAGCGGCAGATCTTCAAGATCGGCGTCGTCTTCCCGGACTACGGCCGGCACGTCGGCGAGGTGAACAAGAAGTACGGCCTCGAGGGCGTGGTCTACGCGGACGAGCCCATCGCCTTCACGGACGACGTCGGCGAAGTCTCCCGACCGGTCAAGGACAACTGCGTGCTCGTGACCCTCGCGTACCGGACGAATAACCGGCTCACGGTGGTGATGGACAAGCGGCTCTACAACCACCCGCTCTTCAGCGAAGCCTCGAAGCTCACGCTCCGGCTCCACGAGATCCTCTACGAAGCCTACATCCGCTTCGCCTTCAACCGCAGCGGCGTCTGGGCGACGAGCATCCCCGCCCGGAGGCTCGCGGCCCACCTGATCAACGAGAGCACCAGGCAGCCGGCGCTGGTGAACTGGTTCAACCACCGGGAGTTCACCGAAGAGTCCTCCTGGATCGGCTGGGATCCGACCAAGGACCTCACCGCCGAGTACCGAGCCTGCCTCGACCGGGGGGACGGGCTCGAGGCGTCGGAGTGCCGGGACTTCCGCCGGCTCAACTTCCTCATCCCGAAGGACCTCGTGAAGCCCCGGGACGTGCGGCTCGCGGACATGGCGAACTACGTTCTTACTCTCATGCTCTCCACCGACGAGCGGGCCCTGGCCGGGGAGTACCACCTGCTGTGGCTCAAGCGCCTGTCGGACGAGATCACGGCGCCGAATCTCTAGCGCCGAACTCGGGGGAGCTCCTACTGGTAGATCGAGTAGATCCGCTTGCCGTCGCACTTCTTCCCGTTGAACTTGAAGCTCAGCTCCCCGGCCTCGACGGTCTTGAAGATGCTGTAGGGGGAGTTGTTCACGGTGAAGGTGTAGATCACGGTGTCGGCGTACTGGGTGCGGGTGGCGAAGTAGACGCGGCCTTCTTCCTTGTCGCGCTTGACGTAGTAGAAGATGACGTCCTCCTTGATGCTGCTGCCGTCCTGGGGCCCGCCGATGTTCTCCTCGAGGACGAAGTCTCCGCAGCGGGCGATCTGGGTCGTCTCGAGGGCGAAGGCGGAGACGGTGGTGAGGGAGAGGATCAGGGTGAGGATGGATTTCATGCGAGCTCCTTGGTGGTTAGGGTTCCCGCGCCACCATACCCTAGGTCCCCGGTCGGGTGGGCCCTCCTCGGTAAAAAATCTGGTACAGGCGCTGTACCGTCCCGGAGGAGTTCCCGGCGCTTAGAGTTCTTGAAGGTTCAGCTCGGGATTTTTCCTCCCACATTCTCTCCAAATTTTTCCAAAACCTCTTATACTGGAATACATATGAAAATTAATCCACCTCTCTGCCTGTCTCTGACTGAAGTCATCCCTAGTACGCCGACCCTCCTCATGGGGGCGGGCCCGGTCCCGATCCCGAAGGAAGTCGCGGCCGCGAACTCCCAGCTCATCAGCCACCTCGGCGAGTCCATGCGCCGGGTGATCGCGAGCATCCAGAGCATGGGCCAGTACGTCTTCCAGACCTCGAGCCAGAAGATCTTCGGGATCGCCGGCCCGTCGTCCGGGGCCATGGAGATGGCCGTGACCTCTCTGCTGTGGCCCGGGCGCCGGGTCCTCGTCCTGAACCTGGGAACCTTCAGCGCCCGCTTCGGCGACCTCGCCCGCGGCGTCGGTGCGGAGGTGACGGAGATCTTCCCGGAGGAGCCGGGCCCCTTCCGGGTCGAAGAGGTGCGCCGGGCCCTCGAGGCGCAGACGTACGACGTCCTGACCCTGGTCCAGGGGGAGACCTCCTGCGGGGTGAAGAACGTCGAGCTCGAGGGCATCGTCAAGCTGGCCAAGACCTTCGGCGTCCTCACCATCGTGGACGCCGTCTGCACCCTCTCCACCATGGCCCTGCCGGTGGACGAGTGGGGGATCGACGTCGCCGTGGTCGGTGGCCAGAAGGGCCTCTCCGCGATCCCCGGGATCTCGATGATCGCCTTCTCCGAAGCCGCCTTCGAGGTCGTCCTGAGGCGCGAGAAGCCCATGCCCCACTGGTGCCTTGATCCCCGCCGCTCGCAGGGCTTCTGGGGCCGGGGAGAGTACCACTACACCGCGCCGGTTCCGGGACTCCTGGCCCTCCACGAAGCCCTCCGGCTCATCTGCGAAGAGACCCTCGAGCACCGGTTCGAGCGGCACCTGCGCTCGGCGCAGATCCTCCAGCGGGGTCTTCTGACCATGGGCCTCGAGCTCCACACCCCGGAGGAGCACCGGCTGAACTCGGTGGTCGCCATCAGGAATCCGAACAAGGTCAACACCAAGGAGCTCCTGAGCCACATCCTGAAGACCCACAACGTGGAGATCTCCGGCGCCTTCGGCCTGGACATCATCCGCATCGGGCAGATGGGGGAGCAGTGCCGGTTGAAGAACGTCCGCCGGGCCCTGGAGGCCCTGGGAGCTGGCTACGAAGCCTTCGGAGTGAAGCTCAACACGGTCGCAGCGCTCAAGGAGATCGACTCGATGCTCGAGCGGGAGCTCGCCCTCGCGATCCTGGCGGTCAGCTAGAGGGCCTTGCAGTTCAGGGTGTGGGAGACCACCTTCGCCTTGATCATGTCGTACTTGAACCCGCAGCTCACCTCCGGGGTGATCTTGTTCTCCCCGTAGACGAAGGCGACCTTCACGATGTTCCGGACCTGCTTGGAGATCTCGAGCGAGACGATCTCCTTGGTCACGCGGTGGCTCTGTTCGATGGATCGGATGAGGTTCTGGGCGGTGGAGGTGATCTCTTCTTCCACGTCGAAGGTCGTCACCTGGGAGACGGCGATCGCGCAGAGGATGATCGAAAAAATAAGGAATCTCATGTGAGCTCCAGTTTTTTTGGTGAGAGTATGGTGAGACGCCTGAGTCAGCAAGAGGGCCTGAAAAGATTACTGCCACCGCAGCGCTTTTATCTTCGCGGGCTAACCCGGTGATAGTATAATTTCGGCATGCACCTCCTTCTCCTCTTCCTGCCCTTCCTCTCCCTCGCCGAGGAGGAGAAGGCGTCCGAGCGCTACTGCTTCTCCTCGGAGGGCCAGCGGACCTCCGCCCGGCTCCGGTTCAAGGGCATCCAGGTCCCGAGCGACGTGCTCACCGAGGACTCGACCTGCCTGACCATCCAGATGTCCGAGCACCGGCGGGAGCTCGTCCAGCGCTACCTCCTCTCCCAGTTCCCGGACCTCAAGATCGAGTTCTCCAGTGCGACCGCCCGGCGGGAAGCCTGTAGGCTGAAGGTCGAAAAGATCGAAGCCAGCGCGTCGTCCGGACAGGGCGCGGAGGTGAGCTCCGGCGTGTCCGTCTGGGGCCAGAGCAAGGACGCGCAGGGGAAGACGAACTTCCAGATCCAGACCACCCGGGACTTCGAGCTCCGGAGTGGCCAGGATCTGATCACGGGGGCCTGCCGCTACCTCACCCCGGATCGCTACGAGATCACGCTGACCCTCAAGCGGACCCTTCCGGAGAGAGTACCGACGGACCTTCCGCCCGGGTCGATCGTCATCCTGAAAGAAGCACCCAAGGACGAGAAGCTCCTGGACCTCTCTACCCAACTGACCCTGAGCCGCGGGGAGCGGATCGAGATCGGGAAGATCATCCGTGACCTCAAGGAGAAGGACCGGACCGTCGAGGGCACCCCGAGGGCCGAGCTCGAGAACAAGACCGGCGCCGGGGTGGAGACGATGTACCTGAGCCTCGAGTAGTTACTTGTACCAGCTGCAGAACACGCCGAAGGAGGCCGGCAGCTCCTTCGGGACGATGCCTCTGGCGTACCCTTCGGCCGGGCTGAGGTCCTCCTCGAGGTTGCCGAGGATGGTATCCATGTCGACGTTGCCGGTGCTTCCGGAGAGGCAAGTGGTCGAGCCATCCAGCACGCAGGCGATGTTCCGGGCGGCTTCCGTAGCCGTCGTGGATCCCTCCATGCCGTTTCCAATCCCGCGGCGAAGGCCGTCCTCGATCTTGTAAACGGTGTACCGGTACCAGAGGCTATCGTCGTCCTTCGTCCCGATCCGGACGACCAGCTTCACTTCGTAGTCATCGATCGTGAACACGGGCCTCGCCTCGAGGGTCCCGGGCGCGGAGTTTGACGGGACCTTGGTCGGCACGTCTTCGACGGTGCTCGTGACGACGCCGAAGTACATGGGTGGCTTGGCGTCCCAGCCGTACTTGGTGGCGCTACACTTAAGCCGACCGGCGTAGGTCGAGGTGCAGAGGAAGAGGACTGCGAGCGCGGATGCGGTTTTCATGGAGGTCTCCTTGGTTTGTAGATGTGCGCGGAAGATACCAGAACCTACCCCCGTCTCAAGGTTCGGGGCTTAAACTGCGCCAACCTCCTGGCGCACTCCTGTAAAAGTTACACCTGCCGTCGTCGGGCCCGCGGGATGAGGTATGAACTGTGCTCCCTATGAAAACCGCGACCCAAAAGAAGCCCTCGAACCAAGCCTTCCGGCGCGTCCTGGAGAAGCACTTCAACGCCCGGAGGAAGGTCAACCCGAACTACTCCATCCGGGCCTTCGCCAACCTCCTGAAGATCTCCTCTTCCGCCCTCTCGGCGATGCTCAGTGGGAAGCGGTCCATCACCTCGGAGATGTGCCTCCGGCTCGGGACGGGCCTCGGCATGAGCGTGGAGGAGATCCAACGCCTCGTCGAGGGCGAGCTCGACCACACGCCCATCGAGCTCTCGGCCTTCTCGGTGATCTCCGACTGGCACCACTACGCCATCCTCGAGCTCATGCGCACCAAGGGCTTCAAGCAAGACGTCCGGTGGATCGGCCAGAAGCTCAAGATTTCTTCTACGGAGACCTTGTGCGCCGTCAATCGGCTCAAGGAAGCGGGCTTCATCAAGACCCTGGACGACGGCCGCTGGGTCGAGGTCGGCGACACGGCCAAGACCAACATCACCGGGCGGACCTCCTCCGCGGGATCGCGCAAGCTCCAGAAGCAGATCCTCGAGCGAGCGATCTGCGCCCTGGAAGAGCTCCCCATCGACGTGCGGGACAACACCTCCATCACCATCGCCATCAAGCCCGAGATCCTCTCGGAGGTGATCCAGAAGATCAAGGTCTTCCGCCGGTCGCTCGCGAGCTTCATCGAAGAGGAGTCCGAAGCCCTGGGCGGACCCACCGAAGTCTACAACCTAGGAATCGCATTCTACCCCCTTACCCCCGTAGCGGAAAAAGGCACCCCATGAACGCTCCTGCACTGAAACTCCTCCTCTTACTCCTGGCCATCCTGAGCTCTTTGTCGGTCTCCGCCGAGAGCAAGGAGGGCGGCGGCGGCGACGCCGAAGAGGCGAAGGTCAACGAGATCAGAGAAGACCTCCTGAACTGGATCAAGTCCGGTGGCCACCTGGAGCTGAAGTACCCGGCGGACCTGACGCCGGCGATCTACGAAGAGAAGATGACGAGGATCCTCGCACCCAAGGCCGTTCTCGTCGCCTTCGTGGAAAACGACAACTCGAGCGATCCGGAGCTCCGGGTCTCCGTCGAAGGGGTTCCGAAGACCTGCCGCGGGTTCATCTCGCGGAAGAAGAAGCCGAGCATGGTCTGTAACATCAACCGCTTCAGGGCGACCCCCAACGCCGCCCAGTACCGGCTCATCCACCACGAGTACGCGGGCCTGGTCCTCGCGGAGAGGAACGACGGTGCCGCGTCGGACTACGAACTCTCGAACCAGCTCACCGAGTACTTCCAGGTGACCTCGAACCTCACCCTGAAGCTCTCGTCCACCAAGGGGAACATCCTGAGCGAGAAGACGGAGCTCAAGGCTGCCGTCTACTCCGCCCAGTGCTTCGTCGAAGTCCTGAGCGAGGTCATCATCCCGAGGGGGGAGCCGTTCAAGCAGTGGATCGAGCGGAAGGCCTACATCCTCATCCGAGATGACAAGAGCACGAGCTCGAAGCGGATTAAGAAGGACGACATCCTCAAGGTCCATGACTGGGACGTCATGTACGATCCCTTCCACCTGAACGAACAGACCGTCATCGTCCACGTCCGGACGAAGTCGAAGAACAACGCGAGCCTGACCTTCAACATGCCGAAGATCGAGCTCATGCCCCACCAGCCGACGCTCCTCGAGTTCAACACCCGGTTCCAGGATCTCTTCAAGATCAAGTGCTACGAGAACAACGTCCAGGACCTCTAGTCCGGAGGAGTGCGCCAGGCTCCTGGCGCACTTTCTTGCTCCACGGCTTACTTTCCTCAGGGCATCCACTACAGTGCGGCCACCGTACAACTTTAGCCCAGGAGAAAGAAATGAAAGCCATCGTTCTTGCCATCGCCCTGACCCTCGTAACTGCTTCGGCCTTCGCCGTCGAGCCCCTCAAGACCCTGATCACCTACCAGAACTCGGTCCAATCGGAGCTGCTGAGTACCGAAGATGGCCAGCAGCTCTTCCAGTGCAGCGGGACCTGCGACCGGTACATCAACGGCGTCTACGTGGGCTCGGTCACCGTCACCGATTCCTGCGTCGGGAACAGCGTGACCTGCACCATCCTCTCGAACCCGTGTCGAGTCATCGCCGCCTGTCGATGAGTTCGGCGCATCCAACACACACGCTCCCGTGTGTGTTGGAGAAGTCCCGAATACCCAACTTTTTATCTTCGCTTCACAAGACATAAGTCTACGTGAATTTCCTGCGTGAATATTTCCTGGATGCTCTCCTCCTCCTATCATTAGCCTACACAGGCGCGAGCCTAAATTAACAGGAGAGTATGTATGCCAAGATTCGATGAAGATAGAAACATGTACCGTGGCAACCGCTTCGGCCGAGACGATGACCGGTCCTACGACCGAGGCTTCGGTCGGAACGACTACGACCGCAGCAGCATGAGGAGATCCTTCGACGACGGCTCCTACCAGAATGAGAACTTCACGCTCGGGGGCGACACGCAGGAGCACTTCTCCGTGGGATCCTTCGACGAGCGCGCCGACTACAGCGGCATGGGTTCGCGGAACTGGGACCGGGGCTCGAACCGGGACCGGAGCTCGAACTGGGACCGGAACCAGAACTGGGATCGAAACCAGAACTGGGACCGCAGCTCGAGAGGGAACCGCGACGACTACCGCAGCAGCCAGCGCAGCCAGAACTTCGGCTCCTTCGGCGACCGGTTCGGATCCAACGACTACACGGGCGACATGAACCGAACCGGGTACCAGGGCATGTCCAGCGGCCAGAACCGCTCCTGGGACTACGACCGGAACGACGACTCCGACAGAAACCGCGGCGGGATGTTCTCCGGC
>SXUH01000047.1 GCA_005791855.1 Bdellovibrionales bacterium | reverse complement strand
CGCCGAAGATCCAGTCATTGTGAGCGTCGTCCTCGACCTTGCCGGCACCTTTGACTTTCGTCGTAGCTTCGAAGGCACGGTTGATCAACCCGGTCACGGCCCACTGGAAGTCATCGGACTTCCCACCGACCTGTGCACCGGCCCGGAGCGCGTGTCCACCGAGTCTGTTTTCGACGTCGTTCCCGTCGATCTCTCTGTCCCCGAGGCTCAGAGTGAGGTCCGCGAGGAGGTCGACGCGAAGAGACTCGTCCACGACTCTGTAACGAGCGCCAAACGTCGGATCGGAGATCCCCTTCAGCTTCGTATCAGCGCCGGTCTCAGGCTCGCTCTTAGCGTTGGTGTAGTCGATGGTGGCCTGGAGAGAAAGTCTGTCAGAGATCGAGTGACCGATCGTCTGGCCGAGTCTCCAACCAGTGATGTCCTCGTCACCAGCGTCGGCCTTGATTTCACCCTTAGAGTAGTCAAATTCGGTGAATCCGTAGGTCGTGCCAGCGTTCGGCAGGTACATCAGATCGTAGATGTCACGGCTAGCAGCAGAGAAAGAGACGGTAGAGGCAGTGAGAAGGCATAATGCCACGATTTTTTTCATAGAACTCCCATGTTCGGTTAAAAATAAAATTATAAGGCAGTGTTTTTCTGAAGTAATGATCCAACGAGTCGAAAAACTAAAGAATTCCGAAAGATTCTAGGTGGGCTTCGCGGACTTTGTGCCACAGCATGGGGTCTTTCTTCTTCGATAGGATCTCCCAGTCACTGAAGCGGTTGATCTCCGCCACCAGGTCTTCCTTCTTCCACAGGCGCGACGAACCCTGCAGGTCCTTGTCGTACTGGGTGAGGCGAGGCTTCTTATTGAGGTAGCTCGTGTCGGCCATCTTCACCAGGTGCGACTGGAGGAAGTTGAAGAACCCGCGCATCTTCTCGAAGTCCCCTTCGAGGGCGACGAGCTTCTCGAAGAAGTCCCGCTTCCTCCGTCTCCCGAAGAGGGACGCGAGCTGGAACTGGTCGAGCCGTTCGATGGTGAGGAGGTCCTTCACCTGCGGGAGAGACACTTCCCTCTCCGTCGGATGGTTGAGCTTGATGAGCGAGCAGGCGTTGTAGAACGAGCTCAGGTTATTCTCGAGGGCGTCGAGGATCCAGGCCTTCGCCTCGTAGCTGAGCGGAAGCCGCAGGTAGCCCGCGGTGAAATCCAGAAGCCGATTCGGCTCCCAGAACTTCGGCGGCTCGATGGTGAGGGTCTCGAGCTTCCCTTCTTTGACGATCTTCTTCCAGGCCGGGGATTCGGTTTCGAAGCTCAGGATCACGAACCGCCCGCTCACCCCCGCCTTCGCGAGAAGGTCCAGCAGCTCCGCGGGGAGGTCCTGCGCCTGGTGGATGAAGAAGCTCTCCGAGTTCCCGAAGAGGCTCAGGGTCTGGAACTCCTCTTCGATCCACGCCCTGGTGACCTCCGAGGCCATCTTGTAGTGGACGACCCGCTCCCCCGCTCCGCTCAGGAGGAAGTCCTTCACGAGCTTCAGGCAGGTGGGGTCGAAGGTCGAGAGCCCGAGGAGTCCCTCGTAGGCCCCGAGCGTGTCCCTCTTATAGGAGGAGAAGAAATCCCAGATCTGCCACTTCGAACTCATTTCAATGCCCCAGGTTCTACGGTGACCGCCACGCGGCGCCTAGGAGCGACGAATGAGACGTGCTCAACGCACGTCGCAGTGAGGAGTGACGACGGCAACGACGAAAATGGGGTATTGAAATGAGTTCTAGAATGCATAGAGGATCATGTCCCGGACGGAGACCGCGGCCTGCTCGGCCAGGTTCTTGAAGTTCTTCCGCTGGAGCCCCTGGTTCTGGGTGGCGATGACCTGCACGCCCTCGTCGTCGAGGTACTCGCGGTTGAACTGCGTGTTCAAGGGCACGAGCTCGTTGAAGACGATGTTCGACGTGCTCTTGATCTTATCCCCGATGCCGGACCTCAGGAGGGCGAGCTCCTCCTCCGACGGCTTCTTGATCACGATGACCTGCAGGTACATGGTGACGTTGGTCGTGTACGGGATGTAGAACTTCTGCCGGCGGTTCTGCGCGAACGGTGCCTTCACCGTGTCCTGCGCGACCTTCGGGTTCCGGGAGTTGAGCGTCTCGGTGACCTTCTCCGGCGTCTTGATGATGCCGATGAGGATCGCGTCCGCGGTCCGATCGTACCCGCTCTTGACCTTGAGTCCGCTGAACCCGGTGAGGAGCCGGTAGGTCTCCCGGGTGAAGTCCGCGGAGACCTCCGGTTGGTTGGAGTAGTTGTAAAACATCGGTACGGATAGACTGTGGATCCCGTACTGAGACAACGGATTGTCCTGCTGGGAGAACCGGTAGCCGCCGCAGCCCGTGAGGAGAAGTAAAAGTAAAAGCCAACGCATGGATTATGGTATACCATGGAAAATTAGCAAAAGCATAGTTGGCCCGGATGAAAAGATGTTTAAAAAGATCGACTTCAAAGGTTTAAATTATAAAGAGTTAGATCGCTTCGACAGCCATGACCTGAAGCGAGATACGATGCATTCCTTCTACCAGACCTTCGATTTCCTCGACCTCATCAAGAGCTGGCCCGTGATCGTCGGGCCGAAGATGGCCCAGGTGACCTCGCCGCTTAAGCTCAAGAACGACGCCCTCTACGTCATCACCAAGCACTCGGTCTACTCCCAGGAACTCTCGTTCCTGTCGGAGGAGATTAAGAAAGAGGTCTTCAAGGTCTTCCCGAAACTCAGGCCCGTTCTGAAGAAGCTCGTTTTCCAGACTCAGGAAAGCTTCTTCGTCCGGAAAGACGCCGGGGAGGCGAAGGCCCGGCAGAACACCGAGGCCACGCGGCTCCACCCGCAGTCGCCACAGTATAAGAAACTGAAGCTCGAAGCGGAGAGGCTATTCTCCGCGGTCCCGGACGCCGACCTCCGGGAGCTTCTAACCTCGATCTTCGTGCAGACGAGACAGCTCGATCAGTAGGGTCGCGCCGACGACCTCCGTTCGGACGGAGAAACCTCCGAGCGCCGCGAGGGCCGTGTCGGTGATCCGTCGTTCATTCTTCAGTACGAGGTAGGCTCTCCCGGTGGGACCCAGGCTCCGGTCGATGCAGCCTGCGAGCTCCGGCCAGCCGTCGAGGACGAAGGACCTCGCGATCCCCCGCCGCGGGTCCCGGGACTCCTGCCCGTTGCCCCGGAGGTAGTACGGCGGATTGCAGGCGATGAGCTCGAACCGCGTTGACGGAGTGAAGGCGGAGAACCGGCGGAGCTCGACCTCACCCCTCGTCCCCGGGCCCAGGAAGAGGTCCAGGTTCTTCCTCAGGAACTCTCCAAAGGCTTCCTGCGCTTCGACCAGCACGAGGTCCCGCGGCGCGAACGCCCTCGCGAGTTCGATCCCGATCACCCCGCACCCGGCTCCGAGATCGAGGATGGAGCTCGCCGCCCCGACTCTCGTCCGGATCCACCGGACGAGCTCCAGCGAATCCTGGTTGAAGCGGTAGAACGCCGGCTGCAGGTAATCACTCACGGGTGAGGTGCTCGACCGTTGCCTGCGTGAGCTCCGGGTTGATGTCTCCGAATTCGATCAGCTTGAAGAGGGAGGCCATGAACAGCCGGGGTTCCGGGAGGATCGACCGCAGGTACTGCCGGCGCCCCGGCAGGAAGCTCTTCCCGCTCTTCTTCGAGTACGCGTCCGCGAGCTTCTCGTTGTCCATGACGTAGACGAACCACAGCTCGTCCTCCTTCTCCAGCCGCTGGAGCTCCTCGCTCATGCTCTCGGAGACGAGGGGGTCGATGTCGAGGAAGGGCCACACCCACGCCGACTGCATGGCCCAGGGGAAGTTCCTGGTCTGCCGGAGCCGGCGCACCCGGCGTTCCTCGGAGAGGTCCTTGAGGCGCAGGTAGCGAACGAACTCCGGGGCGAGGCCCTCGACGTACTTCAGGTCGAGCTTCTCTTCGATGGCCCCGGTGGCGTAGGTCCCGAAGTGCTCCAGGAGCGCCGGATCCGTGTAGAAGTTCTCGACGTACTTGGCCAGGAGCTGGAAGACCCGCCGGTCCGCCGGGTGCCGGGAGAGCTTCTTGATGAGCTGTTCGATGTTCTCCCGGGCGAGCCGGTGGTAGGTGCCCGCCGGGGCCGGGGTCCGGACCCAGTTCTTCGCCGGCGGCGTCCGGAGGATGCCGCGGAGGATGTTGTCCGACCGGGTGATGTTTCCGATCATGAGGTAGAGGTAGGACTTCAGGAGCTTCTCCGCCAGGGTCTCCTCCGGCACGTCGTGGAGGACGGAGATGATCCCGGCCCGCACCTTCGGGTCGGTGATGAGGTTGAACTGGGAGGTGAGGATCCCGCCGAGGAAGTCGACGGTCTTCCGGTCCTTCTCGCCGTAGCTCACGGGTCTGGCCACCCACTTGAGCCAGCGCTTGAGCGGATGGTCCTCCTTGAGCTTCAGGACGCAGTTCCGGAGGTGGAGGAGGAAGGCCTCGTTGAGGAGCTCCGGCGGGTACAGGAGGATCGCGAGCTGGTAGACGTCGCTGCCCAGGTCTTCGCAGCTGAGCTGGCTGATCTCGACGGCGCTCTTGACCTTGAACCCGTCAAGGCCGATGTGCGGAGAGAAGGTCGCCTTCTCGATGGCTACGGAGCGCTCGAGGAGCTTTTTTTTTTCTCAGGAGAGACCTCCTGCGCGTGCGCCTCGCCCATGATGCTCGGGAGGGAGGTCACCTCGCCCTGGAAGATCTGCCGGATGATGGTCTTCCGGAAGTACAGCAGGAGGAAGAGGGTCACGAGCCCGACGAAGCTCACCACGAAGAGGTAGGATTGCTTCTGCATCTT
>SXUH01000369.1 GCA_005791855.1 Bdellovibrionales bacterium | reverse complement strand
AGCCGATGGTCTCCGGGTGCTTGAGCCGGGTGAACTCGGCGATGATGTGGGACTTGATGTTCGGATCGGACTTCTCCCAGAACCATTTCTGGAGGGTGTACCGGTACAAGGTCACGTACGGCTCCACCGGGTGCGACTGGACGAAGCCGCGCAGGCCGAAGAAGTCGGCCTTCTTCTCGTAGAAGTTGTAGATCTGCACCAGGGCCGCGTCCCGGACCTCCGGCTTGCTGATGCACTTGCTGTACTTGTTCACGACGTGCTCGGCGTTCTTCACCGTGTCCTCGACGAGGGCGGTCATCACGCCGATCTCGTAGTACCGGGTCTGGGTGTTGTCCTTCTTCGCGCAGTACTTCTGCAGGTGGAAGTCGGCGATCTTGTAGGCCGTGAGGAAGTCCTGCAGCTTGTAGGTCCGCTCGGTCATCTTGAGGTGGTCCTCGCGGCGGGCCGCCTTCTCCTCCTCGGTCATCTTCGTGTAGGCCATGGCCTGCCAGTTGTAGCTCTTCACGGTCTCCCCGAGCTCGAGGTAGGCCTGGGCGGCGAAGAGGGCCGACTGGTACTTCACCTTGTTCGAGTAGAGCTTGTTGCCGTAGATGGACTCGAAGCCCTTCGCGGCCGCGAGCCGGTCACCCTTCTTCGCGATCTCCTGGTACTGGATGAAGAGGATGTTCCCGAGGATGATCTCGGTCTTCTCGATGGTGGCCCGCGGGAACTTCAGGAAGCCCTTCTTGAACTCCTCGACCCAGAAGGCGAGCTTCGCGGTCTGCTTCTTGTCGATGAAGTGGTCGAGGATCTTCGTCATGAGGGTCTGCTGTTCCTTCAGGTGCTCCGGGTAGGCCCGGTTGTAGAGGGCGAGGACCTCGGTGGCCTTCTTGTCGTCGTGGAGCAGGTTGTAGATCTCGAAGAGCTTCGGGTAGATCTGCTCGCTCTTCTCGTCCCGGGGCCAGAGGGTCACGTGCTCGGTGTAGGCGTAGATCAGGTACTTCTTGTTGTCACCCTTCTCCAGGACTTCCTGGCCCGTGAGGGCCAGGAGGGAGTTGAGCGCCTTCCGCGAGTAGTCCTTGTTCTTCGTCCGCTTGGACTCCTCGACGGTCTGGACGTAGTTGTGGGCGGCGTCCTTGAACCGGTGGACCGAGTAGAAGGTCTCCGCGCGGAAGTAGAGGTACTCCATGCGCCGGCCCGGGTCGATGACCATGAGGTGGCTGAAGTAGTTCAGCACCAGGTCGAGTTCTTCTTTCTTGAACTTACTCTCGTTCTCTTTCATGTCCCGGGCCAGGCGGACCTGGAGGAACCCGGCGGTGCTCCGGAGCTTCTCGACGGCGTCGGCCTTGCTCTCGGCCTTGAGCTTCAGCGCCCTGTTCCCCTCGGCCTTCTTGTAGTAGGCCACGAGGTTCCGCGCCACCTTCTCGTGGTCGAAGAAGCGGTTGTAGTGCCGGTAGAAATCCAGGTAGGCGTGGAAGAGCTCTTCCTGGTACTTGTAGAATTTCTTCTGTTCGATCACGCGCTGGCAGCTCGCGAGGATGGCCTCGGTTTCCTTCTCGTGGCCCTTGTCGGAGGCCTTCGCGGCCATGGCCATGAGGTACGGGACCGGGTCCCGCTCGTTCTGGAGGTAGAACTCCATCCCCTCCAGGGGCCTGCCGGCGTAGACGTAGAACGAGCCGATGTTGTCGAGGACCTGGTCCTTGATGTCGACGTAGGCCGGGTTCTTCGAGAGCGCGTAGGAGGCGCGGATGGCCTTGATGGCCTTATCGAAATCGTGGACCTTGAGGTAGCACCAGCTCAGGTTGAAGAGGTGCTTGGTCCGCCACTCGTCTTCTTTCTTCTTGATGGCTCGTTCGTAGTACGTGATGGCTTCCTGGTAGCGCTTCTCGTTGTAGTAGAAGTCCGCCAGGGCGGTCTCCGCGTGGTGCCGGAGGGAGTTGTGCGGATCCTTCACGATGGAGATGACCTCGAGGAGGAACTTCTCCGTGATGGTGTCCTTGCTGTAGTCGCGGGCGTTGAGGGCTATGGCGAAGAGGACCTCGGCCCGCCGCGGGTTCGTCGGGTAGTCCTTGAGGATCTTGTAGCCGAAGTTCCGGGACAGCTCGTAGTACTTCCGGGTCTCGGCGAAGTAGAAGTCCTTCCCCTTGAACCCCGGGAGCTTCGACTTCGCGAGGAATTCGTTGTTGTTCTTCTCGTGGATGAGCTTGAGCTTCTCCGAGTGGAGCTCGAGGATCCGGTAGTGGAGGTCCACCCCTTTCCGCCGGGTGTTCTCGAGGATCTTCATCTCCTGGTTCACCAGCGCCATGAGCTGGTTCCAGCGCTTCTGCTTGGCCGAGATCGGCGCCGCGGTCGCGAGGCTCGAGAGGAAGAGTAGAAAAAGGATAGTCTTCATTGTTAGTAGTTACCTCTGACGATGAATTTAAACTGCGAGTACCCGGCGAGGGCCGTGTCGTTCATCACCCGCTGGACTTTCCCGTAGTCCATGTCCCGGTCGAACACGAGGTTCACCAGGTCTTCGTTGGTCTTGTGCTTGGCCGACCGCTTGGCGTTGAGCTCGGCCATCTTCGCCCGGGACTTCTTGAGCGCTTCGGTCAGCACGGTCATCTCTCCGGAGGCCGGGAGGCGGCCGATTTCCTTGTTGTCCAGGAAGACCTTGAACTCCTTGTTGATCTGCACCACCGGCGCGTACTTGGTGATCTCCCGGGCCTCGGAGTCCGCCATGTCGAGCTTGGACGTGAGGTCGAGCTTCAGGTCGGAGGCGTTGTAGCTCTTCAGGAGGAACACGAGGAGGATGGTGAGGATGTCCAGGAGCGACGTGATGTCCACGTCGACGCCTTCCCTATTTCTTTTCCGGGAGAATCGCTTTTTCACTGCTGCACCCCTTGGTTGTCGAAGACGATCTGCTCGAAGAGCTTCTTCTTGCTATCCTTGCTTTCCTGAGTGTTGTCGATGACGGTGACGAGGGCCTGGAACGGGACCTTCGGGTTGGCCCGGAGGATCATCGTGTTCTCCTTCGGGTGCTGGCCCTTGAGCTCGCGCAGGTACTCCTTCATCTCCGGGTACTGCGTGCTCGCGAAGGAGCGGCTCCGCGGGCTCTTGAGCCCGGTCTTCACCACGACCTTCTTCTCGACGTCGATCTCGAGCGTCAGGTTGAGCGGATCTTTCTCATCCGGCTTGTCTTTGGTCTCTTTCACCATGGGGACGGTCGATCCGATCTCGTAGACCTCGACGAACTGCGCCGACATCAGAAGGAAGAAGATGAAGATGAACACCGAGTCCAGGATCGGAACCAGGTTGAGCTTCTCCGGTTTTTTTAATTTTCGTCCAACTTTCATAAAACCCTCTTACCGCTTTTTTATTAAGCCGCTTTGTCTGTGTGAGACGAGGTCTTCTTCGTCGCGAGGAGGTCGAGGAGCTTCACGGAGTTCTCTTCGATCTCCTGGATCATCTGCTCACCGCGGGCCATGAGGAACGAGTGGACAACCATGATCGAGATCGCCGAGAGGAGTCCCAGGGCCGTCGTGTTCATCGCCACCGCGAGACCTTCGGCGAGGAGCTGCGCCTTCTCCGACGCGGCCGCCTGGGCCACCGCTGCGAAGGACTGGATCAGACCCTGGATCGTTCCGAGGAGGCCCAGGAGTGTGGAGAGGTTCGCCGCGAGCGCGAGGTACGAGAGCCGGCGCTCGATCTTCGGAACCGCTTCGAGGATGCTCGCCTCGAGGGCGTCCTGGATCTGCTCCTTTGACTGGTTGGCCCGCTTGAGGCCGTTCTTCATGACGAAGGCCAGGAGCGAAGGAGATTCGGTGCAGGTCTGGATGGCTTCCTGAACCTGGTTCCCGATGACGTCCTTCTTGATCTTGCCGAAGAGGCTCGACCCGTCGATGTTGAACTTGAAGTAGGCCTTCAGTCTCTCCACCGAGATGGCGATCCCCGCGGCCCAGACGACGGCGATGACCCACATGAAGATCCCGCCCTCTGACATGAACCTCGCGGACCACTGTAATAACGATTCCTGCGCTAACGCTTGT